>JBEKTG010000081.1:0-10253 GCA_049516275.1 Candidatus Acidiferrales bacterium | reverse complement strand
CCGAAAGCCGCGCGAATGTAAAGGTACGTCCCTCCCGTTTGCGCAAACTGCGACGCCACCTCGGCATAGCATGCAACGATGATTGCAATCGCAACTCCGGCAACCGGCACAGCAATCAGGCTTGCTCTGCCGACCAGTCCTGCAATCACCGACGGAAGTCCGAACACTGCGCTGCCTAGAACGCAATTCACCACCAGCGCGGCCAAGCTCCAGCGTCCGATTACACGTACCAACACCGGATGTGGAGGGGGAGACACCCGGGCGGTTGTACCACAAAACTGGGCGAGAACACAGCGCACTTCATTCGCTCAATGAATAGAGGCCCGGCGGGACCAGAACGGTGGAAGGCAGACACTCTTTCCAATTGAGCTACGAACGTTCTCTTCCTAATAAGCCTGCGTAAAATAGCGATCCCGTGATGTCCACAGCTTCAATAAAGGAGCCGAGGCTTACCGCATCGCACGAGATCGCGCTGACTTGCGTCGCCATGATCGGGAAGGCGATCGCGTACCAGCGCATCGAGTTGCCGGCCAGCATGTATTTCTGGACGGTGGTCAGCCCGCGTCTGCGCCATGTCCCATAGCCCACCAGCAGAGTCGAGCAGGCGGCAAGCACAAACCAGTCCAGCGGGTGCGCGACTAACTGAACTAGTTCGTCTGTTGCGACGGTTGCTGGCGTCCGGTTATTTGGCGGGCCTTACCGAGGGTGGCACCATTCCGTTCATTCGCAGGTAGCTTGCTAGCTGCGAGTAGTGGTCTTCGAGGTCGTCGGTCAATTCGATGAGGGCTCTGGCTCGGGGTACCTGACGGCCGCCGAAGAATTTGACCATGTCGCCGAGCTTCGAATCCTGGAGGCTGGCCAGCGCCTGCGAGCAGAAATCTAGCGACGCCTTCACCGCGGGGACCAGTTTCTCCTTGCGATCGGCGTCGGTTACCTTCCAATTCTGCGGGGGTGGCGTGTCGGAAAGAATCGCGCACAGGTTGAAATCGGACTGGGCGATGTGCGAAACGATTTTCCCGAACGTCCACTGATCCGGCGTGGGGCGATAGGCGTATTTTTCGGCGGGCATGGCATCGGCGGCGGCCGCGATGTACTTCGATTGGCGGTCGACGATCTCCTGCGCGCTGGCTACAACCGGGTTCGCCGGAGAGCTTTGCGCTTGGACCGCGAGCGGGGCGGCCAAGCACATCGCCATTAGCAGGATGCGTTTTCGTGCGATCATTTTTCCCTTTCCGTCAACGGAGATGCTCAATTCAAGGCTCCAGCTTGGCTGATCATACTCCATGGGCTCCATGGGGCAACACGGAGGCAGAGGAGGTTGAGGAGGTAAAGGAGGTAGAGGAGGAAGGCTCGCGGGAACGACGCCGCGAGCGGTGGGCGCTGCGCGGTCTGCTTTTTGTCGGGGCTGGAAGCCCCGGCCTCCTAAAAGGCGGCGCGAGTCGCAGAGCGTGGCTCGAGTTGGCGCAGGGGAACGCCGGAGACCTGCCGCAGTAAAATACATCTATGATCTCTTCATAGTATTGACATACTATATAGTCCCTTAACCACGCTAATAAGCTCAGGCTGCGTTCAATCATGAGCTGACGGGGGTTGGCGTTGCTGGAATCTTAAAGAATCGCTGGGATGTTGCGGTCAAGCTGAAAACGGTGTGCAAACGATTGAGAAAGCTCGTGAGGGACTTACATGAGTGTGACATTAACAGCACCGCCAGGTTACACAACCAAGCCAGCTGAGTACTTTGGGTGCGATCGAACAGAGATGTTGAGTTTTGTGCCGAGTCATTGTCGCCGTGTTTTGGATGTCGGATGTGGCGCGGGCGCATTTGGAGAGCTGTTAAAAAAGACTCGAAAAGTTGAAGTCTGGGGCATAGAACCTGTCGGGTCCGCAGCGGCAAAGGCGTCGTCGAAGCTCGACCATGTAGTCAATAGATCGTTCGATTCGGGGAGTGAACTGCCCTGTGGAATGTTCGACTGTATCGTATTCAACGACGTGCTCGAGCACATGATATTTCCCGAACAGGCCTTGCAATATGCCAAATCGTTATTGGCCGAAGGAGGTGTTGTGGTCGCTTCGATTCCCAACATTCGAAGCCTGGTGACCCTCTTTCATCTGCTATTCCGCGCTCAATGGGAATATACGGATAGCGGCGTGTTAGATAAGACGCATCTTCGGTTCTTCACCAAGTCGAGCATTGTGGATATGTTCGAGCGCGAGGGATATGCGTTGGAAGAGATTTGCGGGATTAACCTTCAACGGGACTGCGTCAGCGGACGCCTATGGGCCGCATATGCGGTGGCAAATGCCCTGTCCCTAGGAAAATTCACTGACTTGAGATTCCTGCAGTTTGCCGTTGTAGCCAAACCCGTATCTCTTCGGTGAGAATCTAACAACGAACTGGGTGCGCAATATAACGGCATTCCAGGTTCACGCTCCTTCTCGGCTGATCCTCTACGTACGTACCCTCTTCGCAGGCCCTGGCAAAAATAAAAAAGAAAATGCAGATCCTTCACTTCGTTCAGGATGACACCGCTAAAAGCGATGGCGGGAACGCCAATCTACCGAAGGCGGGTTCAAAAGCGCCATTCAGGAGAATGGCGATCCCAGGGACGACAGCGAAAAGCCAACGGCGATGGCTAAGGGCAAATGCTGCGGGGGCAGGGGTACCTGTGCCACTGACAGCTATAAGAGGCAACTGCCGGATGGGCTAGTCGAGGGATGCTAGCGTTGAACGCAGGCGATCGAGGCGCCTCGGGCGTTCCTGGGCGAAGCGCTGGACGCCGTTAAAGATGGATTTGGCGTCTAGGTGGGCCTCGGCGATTACGTCCTGCTCGGTGCCGCCGGTTAGCCACTTGTTTTCCTGGTCGGAGGTTAGCGAATAGGCGTCGGTTTGCGGGCCTACGTCGCGCAGGGGCCACATGCGGCGGGTGCCGGTGGAGACGAACATCAGATCCTCGTAGGCTTCGGGAGGCAGCACGGAGCGGCGGTAGGCTTCGGGCTGGCGGTCGAAGAGTTCTTCGCTGATTGCGGCTATTACTTTCACATTAATGCCGGCTTCTTCTAGCTTGGGCAATATGCTTACGAGGTTGAACGTCGAGCTGGAGCCTTGCGCTACCACGTAGCCGTGCCGGGGCTTGCCGGGGGCGAAGTCGCGGATTACGTAGAGGCCTTTGGCGGCGGCTTTTACGTCGGTGTCGGCGAACTTGCTGCGATCGGCTACCGGGAAATCGGGGCGCGCTACCTCCACTACTATGATGCCTACCTTTTTTTCGCGGGCGGCTATTTCGGCGGCGGCGAAGTATCCGGCGGCTACGTCGTTGTAATCCCAGAAATTCAGGGTGATTACCTGGCCGCGCGGGAACATCTTCCATACCTGCGGGGAGAAGATGCCGAAGTGGGTGCGCGCGTCGGCGGCGGTTTCGGGGCCGGAATGGCCGGCTAGAATATGGAGCACGCCGGTGCGGAATTTGCTGTCCTGATTCTGCTGGCTCCAGACGCGGGCGGGAAGATACATCAGCGGGGTGAACGCGCCGTAGGTGCCGCTCCAGGCCCACACGCCGGCAAACTTGTCGGGATCGACCGAGGCATTCTGCCCCACGAGGCCGATTGCGGTGGAGGCATTGCCGGCTTCCTGAATGGCCGCTTTGAGGCGCGTGCCTAGGGGATTCTTTTCGGGGTCGTAGTGACCCCAAAGGCTGCCGTGTTCCAGGTTCACGGACTCGGAAAGATCGGCGGCGATGGTTAGGACGCGATTATCCGTGACGTAGTTCATCCACTTGATTACTTCGGAGATGGCGCGGCGGGCGCCGGCTACTTCTCCGGGTTTTTTGAAGAGCGAAATCTTCACTTCTTTTTCGGCGCCGGAGATGGAGTTCGTTACCTTGACGGTTTGCGCGTCGGGAAGATTGGCTACGCGCAGGCGGTCGTCCTGAAAGGGATCTTGCTTCACGTCGATGCGGAGATTGAAGTTGTCCCGCACGCCTTCGCCGATCTGTACCAGGCGGTCGGCTAGCCAGTCGCCTAGGCCGTTTTTATCCAGCACGGACATAGCGATGTCCATGTTGGTCTTGAACTGGATCAGGCGCTCTTTGGTGTCGGTGACGGGGCCGTCGTGGATGCCCTGGAACTTCACGCCGTAGCGATCTTCGAAGGTTTTTGCGAGCGCGACGAAATAAGGCGAGTTCATCTTCATGGCGTAGGGGTGGCTGGGATAGCCGACCACTTGGTCGCATGAGCCGGCGATTTTTCCGTGCGATGCGCAGGGCCAATAGCCCTTGATCGTCTTGCCGAACATGATCATGGGGCGGCGATCGGCGGGATCCCACTCTTCCATGGTCTTGAGGGCGCCGACGATCTGGGCGTAGTCGTGGCCGTCGGGGATGGAGAAGACGTTCCAGCCGTAGGAGGTCCACTGATCGATTAGCTTGTAGCCGTCGAATTTGGTGTCGACGACGCCGCCCATTAGCGAGTCGTCGATGCCGGCGTTGTTGTCGGAGAACATGATGCGCAGGCGCTTGCCGACTTTTAGCGCGATGGCCTGCGTCTTGAGCTCCTGCGCGTGGCCGGCGCACATGGCGAATTCGCCTTCGAAGGCGATGATTTTGGGCGCACCTACGGGGGCGCCGACGAAATCCCAGAACGCGGCTTTGCCGGCGGCTAGCGCGATGCCTACGCCGGAGGGGCCGCCGTTCACGTCATTGGTCTGGTCGATGGATTCAATGTGGCCGGAGAGCGCGTGGATGCCGCGGTCTTTTGCCTGCGCGAACAGCGGGAGATCGGCCAGGCCGTTGTCCTGGAGAATGGTTTTCAGGGGGGCGGCGCCGCGACGGAAGCCTAGCGCGTCGATGGAGAGAAAGCCGTCCTTGGGAGCGACGTAATAGCGGCGGTCGCCAGTGGCCTGAAACTTTTTGTAGAGCGCCTCGCCCATGATCATCCAGAGAGCGTAGCTGGTGGGGGCGCAGTGGCCGGCGGCGAGCATGAATTTGTCGGCGTAGGGATGCTTGGGGCGGCGGTAGTCATAGCGCAGCCCGCCCGACTCGGGGCCGGCCAGATGGATGGCGACGTTATAGGGAGTGTAGGCGAGAGGTCCGCCGAAGTGCCCAGTTTGCGAATAGTTGCCGAGCAGGGTGAGGGTCATACACGTCATGAACCCGATGTCTTCCAGATATGGGTCATACGGCGCGTTTAAAGAGGTTAACGATGAAGGCAGCACTTGTACGCTCACGGTTCCTTCCTCTTGGTCAAAAGGCTCTAACGAATCGGTTATCCTATCACGAGAATTCCTTGGAAGTATATTGCCGGAAAATGGCGGTAGTGGGTCAGTTTCTGGTAGCGGGACTACACGCCCAAGTGGAAATTGGATGGGGAAAAGCCGATTTTCCTCGGGAGAAATGCAGGACGTATTGGGCAATACGTTCGACGCAGGAAACGCCGCGGGTGAGCAGGGGTGTGAGAGTCGTTCCAGACTGCGATTGGTTCACGTGGCCTGCCGGGTTTAGCGGGCCAGGCGCTTTTCCGCCAGCTTCAAGCGGCTGGAAACTTGCGGATGCGGCCGCCACGCAGGATTATCGCGGCGAATCCCACGAGCGCCAGCGCGACAGGGGCGGATGACGCGTTTATTTCGGGCACCGAGGAAACAGCCGAGCCAAGGGAAATGGTCGGCACGACATCGAATGGGCCGGACGGAAACGATGCGGCTGTTATAGCGTCTGTGCTGGGGGCCAGGTTCAGGGAAGTCCCAAAGGTTAGAGCGATCTGGACAAAGCCGCCGGTCAGGTTGAGCTGAGTGGGCGATGATCCTGCGTCCAGGGATTGCGCGATCGGGCTGCTCGGTCCAAAGTTATTGGGGTCGTTCAAATTAATCTGGATGTTTGAATATCCATTATTTACGGCTTGCGAAGTCGAGTCGTACGTAAATTGACCCGTGATCGAGCCGCCGTCGCTCAAGTTCAGGCCCTGGAGGGTGTATGTGGTTAGCGTGTCCGCGTTCGCAACGCTCGCCAAGCCCAGCAACGCTGCCACAACTAATATCTGCACGATCCACAAATTTCGCATGAGCCTGACTCCCGGGGATATGTCGAAACTTAGCTTCCTGTCTCAGAGTGAGACAGCATTGTGCGAACGCTCGCTGAAAGTGTCAAGGCAATTCCACGTGAAAAATGGCGTAAGCGCCGTACTGTCAGTACCAAAACTCTTCAACGTTCCTTAGCGAAGAGTGTCTTTCGTGGCAGCACAGCCGGTTCCCTCCTCCGCGGCTGGGCTTTATACCGGCGGCTGGAAGGCCGCCCGCCTACGGGTTAATGGTGATTGGTGCAGAGAGGATGCTTACTGAGGCTGTGGGAAGCGCTGATCGACGAGGGTGCGTTTCGAAGTTGGCGGCGCCGTCGAGGATGGACGTGATCATGAACAGGTAGACCTTTCCCGCTTGCAAAGGGGGCAGCAATGCAGACGTTTTCGCGGTATAGAACGATCCTTCCGAGAGATAAGTCGGAACGGTGCCCATCGGCGAGACCTCCGCCAAGGAGACCTCGGGCACCACGACGTAGCCGGTGGGTGTCGTGCCGCTTGGCGCGGTCCAACTCAGAGTGATCCCGGTCGCGTTTACGGTAGTGGGCACAAACAAGCTCATTCCGTTGACGGTTGGATTCTGGACCTGGCCGATGAGCGGAACAATTTGCGAAGTGGGCACCGCGGTATACTGCGAATCGATAATCGTAGTTGAGAAGGCGGGAACGGCAGCCGAAGCAGGGATCGCCACCGAAGCAGCTATGCAGAATTCGAAGGCCCTGGGCCATGCTGACGGAAACGGGTCCACGTATTGCACAAGACCAAAGTCCCGGTCAGTATTTACCATGGGCTGAGATCCGAGCCCACCACATGGGGTGGCAGTAACAAATCCCTGTCCCCCGACGGGGGTAACTCCCGGCAAGACTGCAAGCAAATCGACGGTTAAATCGAAAGGGGAACCCGCCAGCATGTTCGCGCCTAAAAATGGCAGCGCTTCAAGGCCGGCGCCGCTCCATAGCGGTGTAACGGCGCCGGGACCCGCGTTGTTCAAGAGCGCCGTCCACGCCGAACCGTTGACGTTCAGATCGAAGGACTGCTGAGGGGATGGAGCCAACGTTTCGGTGACGTTATTCACGGTTCCGTTATTCATCGAAAGGTTCGCGATCGTCGCCTGTAAGGCAAGTTTTAAGAAGCCGAACGGCCCGACTATTTCCGGTTCGTACTGCAGGAGAAAAGCTGTGCCTGTTTGGGAAAAGTCTACATTGCTGCCGATCGCGTATACGGAGCTGAGGGTTGTCGCGCCCGAAGGCGAACCTTCGGACAAAATACTGGAGAAAAACGGGGAGACATCCCAAAGAAAAGTCACCTGATCTCCTATTTGCAGGGGATCGAGCCCCGACAGGTTGACCTCCAGGCTGGTGTTGGTGGCGCCCGAGCCGCTGGACGGCGCTAGCCCATTGATGTCTATGCCGAAATCGAACGCACTGCTGCTGGTCCAGTACGTACCGGGACCGGGCTGCAGCCAGAAATATCCGCCCGGTACATTGGGTATGCTGAACGTGCCGTCGGAATTTCCGGAGCCATTGAGTGTCTGGAAGGAACCATCCGGCTGTGGAACGAGCGCCTCCGGAAGGCCCGGCACGAAAGTGGTCCAGTTAAAAGGCACTTGCACGGGACCGCTCGACGTCCAATAGGTGGTAACGAAGGTGCCGGTCACCGTGCCGGCCGGGGTTACAACCCAGGATTGCGCGGCGCTGCCTCCGGCATTCGAGGCCGTGAGCGAAAATTGATTGGCAACGCGAGATTGTGCGGCTGAGGGCGTCCAGGTGACCGTGTTGCCGGAAAGAGTCGCGCCCGGGGGCGCTGCCGTCAGCGCTAAATTTATCCCACCCGTCGCGGGCGATATCTCGATCTGATAGGCGTACGGATTGCCTTGGGATGCGGAAGTTCCCGGAGTGCTCAGAAACGCAGGGGCCGGGGTGGTGGCTACGGGGCTTGCGCCACCACCGCAGGCCGTCGCCAGCAGGGAAAGACCCAGTAGGGACAGGAGTAACATCGTTCGCAAAGCGGCATGTGCGCGGAAGGGGTTGGCCACGGTATCTACTCTTGAACGTGTCCGGCGGATTATATCTGCAACTCGGACTTTTACAAGCGGCTATGGACGCTGACAAAACGAACTCCTCCAATCGCACAGGGCGCTGCCCCGGGGAATGCTGTGGTCGTCGTCTGGAACCATGATTCGCTTGAGGGGAGTTGATCCTTGGCCTGCCACTTCGCTGCCACCTCCCCTGCCCGCTTGTTCGGAGCGGAAGCGTCGAGTATCCTGCGTGACTCACAATGCCTAAGAAGGCCATTGCCGACATTCAAGGAACTACCGACCGTCGCATCGACGCGCTGCTGTCGCTGCTCGCGGAAAATTCGACGATTGTGATCAGCGGCGCCAAAATCGCCCGGGAAATCGGCGTCACGCGGCAACAGATCTGGCGCTGGATCGAAAAGCTGCGCGCGCTGGGCGTGCGGGTAAAAGGCCATCCGCACACGGGCTACCACATCGAGCGCATGCCGGACATTCTGGCCCCGCAGATGCTGAGCCATCGGCTGTATGGCACGCAGTTCGCCCGGCGCATCCACCACTTTTTCAAGATCGACTCCACAAATAACGTGGCGATGCGTCTTGCCGAGCGAGGCGAGGCGCACGGCGCCGTGGTGCTTGCCGAAGAGCAGACGGGAGGCCGCGGACGCGCCGGGCGCTCGTGGGTCTCCGAAAAATCCACGGGAATCTATTGCACGATCCTCCTGCGTCCTGCCATTCCGCCCGCGCACGCGCCGCTGCTCACGTTGGTGGCCGGCCTCGCCGCGCGCGACGCAGTTGCCGAAGAGTTGGTAAGCACTCCCGATATACGCTGGCCCAACGATCTGTTGGTGGGGGGACGGAAATTCGCCGGAATCCTCACGGAGATGCACGCCGAGCCCGATCGCATTCACTACGCCGTGGTGGGCATCGGGATCAACGTGAACCAGTCGAAAATGCCGCCGGAACTGGCGGAGATCGCCACGTCGCTTAAGATCGAGACAAAAAAGACGCACTCGCGCTTCGAGCTGCTGATCCGGTTGCTGCGCAACTTCGATCGCTACTACAATCAATTTCTCTCCGACGGCGCTCAGCCCATCGTGCGGCGCTTTGCGGAGGTGTCGAGCTATTTTCGGGGCAAGCGGGTGCGGATCACCACTTCGACGGAAACTTTTACCGGAACAACCGCGGGACTGGAGCCAAGCGGAGTGCTGCGCGTGGCGCGTGACGACCGGTCAGCGACCGAACTCGTGCTTTCAGGCGACGTGGCGGAGGCGGACTGAATGCTTTTAACGCTGGATGTGGGCAACACCAACACCGTGCTCGGCGTCTTTCGCGGCAAGGAACTCGTCGCGCACTGGCGGCTGACCACGGCGCGTGACCAGACCGTCGACGAATACGGCATTCTCACGCGCGACCTTTTCACGCTCGCGGAGCTGGAGCCGAAGGCGATCAACGGCATCATCATCAGCTCGGTGGTGCCGCCGCTTAACCGGACTCTTGCGGAAATGTCGCGGAAGTACCTCAGCCAGAAGCCGCTGTTCGTCGAGCCCGGCGTGAAGACGGGCATGGCCGTGCTTGTCGATAATCCACTCGAAGTGGGCGCGGACCGCATCGTGAACGGCGTCGCCGCGTTCGAGAGATACGGCGGCCCGTGCATTGTGGTCGATTTCGGCACGGCGACCACCTTCGATGTGATTTCCGCGCGCTGCGAATATCTGGGCGGCGCGATTGTCCCCGGGCTGGGAATTTCCTCCGAGGCGCTGTTCTCGCGCGCCGCGAGGCTTCCTCGCGTGGAAATCAAAGACCCCGGCAAAGTGATCGGCACCAACACCGTCGCTCACATGCAATCGGGCCTTTATTACGGCACGGTGGACATGATCGACGGCATGTTATCGCGCATGAAAGCCGAGCTTGGCGGTCCAGCGAAAGTAATCGCTACAGGCGGGTATGCGACCCTTCTCGCGGGCGGATCGAAGCATATCGAACACACCGACGAGTTTCTGACGCTGGAGGGATTGCGAATTATCTGGGAGCGCAATCAAGCGGGTGCGGGCGCAGCCGAGCGGAGCGCCGCGCACAAGGATGCTTCGTTGCCTTCCGCGAAAGCCAGAAAATAGCGGTAGTGAATGCAGTCCCCTCAACGGGCATACCGCAACATTTGATGGAGAATCGATAA
>JBEKTG010000080.1:0-11979 GCA_049516275.1 Candidatus Acidiferrales bacterium | reverse complement strand
GCCCCGCCATCCCACCGGCCGCCCCTGCACGGCTTCCTTGAGCGCGCGGAAGAGCACCACGTACATCATTTGGCGGTAGTAAAAACGCTGCAGGATCAGGGGAGCGAGCAGCGTCCAGTCCTCGTGCTTTTCCAGCGCAAACGCAACGACGCAGGTAAACAGATCGATCAGCATGAACAGCGCGAAAAAGATCAGCGAGCGCTCCACGTCCTGCGAAGTCCAGAGCTGCGGAAGCCGCGTGATGCGAAGCTGAGCGAGCCCCCAAAGCGCGAGGGTCATCACAAACATCAGGTCGATGATGGGCGACACAAGCGGAAGCACAATCTGGAACAAAAAGATGTTTGGCACGGCAATCCAGCCGAGCGTGCCGTATTGCGGCTTGCCGACCGTGTCGCGGTGCTTCCAGATCGCCTGAAGCGTGCCAAAGGTCCAGCGAAAGCGCTGGCGGATCAGGGCGTCGATCGTGTCCGGAACCTCCGTGCGGCCGATGGCTTCCTCGTCGTAAAGGATTTTCCAGCCGTCGCGCCGGATGGTGAGCGTCAGATCGGTATCCTCGGCCACGGTGTCTCCCGAAAAGCCGTTATGGCTGCGCAGCAGGTCCGTTCGCCAGGCTCCAACGGCGCCGGGAACCACCGGGATGCAGTTCAGGAGATCGAACGCGCGCTTTTCGAGGTTCTGGCTGGTGATGTATTCGAGCGCCTGCCACCGGGTGAGCCAGCGATTGCGGTTCATCACCTTCACGTTGCCGGCGACGGCGCCCACTCTCTCGTCCACGAAATTGCGGACCAGCCGGGAGATCGCGTCCGGGTCCACGATGGTATCCGCGTCGATGCAAACGACGATTTCGCCAGTGGCTTCCGCCAGGCCGTGGTTCAGCGCCGCGGGCTTGCCATGATTGGTTTGCAGCAGCAGGCGGACGCGCGGCTCGCGCCCAAAATTCGAGCGCACCAGCTCCGCGGTGCGGTCCAGCGAGCCGTCGTCGATCACCAGAATTTCGAGCTTCGGATAATCGGAGGCTAGCGCGGAGTAAACCGTATCCACAATCACCGATTCTTCGTTGTAGGCGGGGATCAGCACGGTAACCCTGGGCTTGTATTCCGGATGATCGCCGGGCGAGGGGCGCAGCTTTTCGATCAGCGCGAGGAGTCCGATGATCAACGCGCGGCCGCCCACCAGCAAAATGCCCGCGACGAAGATGAAGGCGATTGACGCGCGCGTCCAGCGGAACACGTCGAAGATAAAGGCATCCGCGCGAACCAGCAGCCACTCGCGATGGCTGAGTTGCGGCATCACCTCCGCGCGCTGCTGCCCGAGCAGGTCCGATACTTGAACGAACTGGTAGCCCTTGGCCCGCAATCCATCGATGATCTGCGGCAGCGCCGCCACCGTGTGGCTGCGATCCCCGCCGCCATCGTGCAGCAGGATAATATTCCCCTTATTGGCCTCGGTATCGTCCAGCACGCGCTGCACGATCGTCTGAACCGGCGGAGGAGCGCCGCCGTCGGCTTCGCCCCAATCGTGCGGATCGATGCGCGCGCCCACGATGACGTATCCCATCGATTGCGGAATCGGCAGATTCTGAACCTCGCTGGCGGTTTCCGGCTGGTGATCGATTCCGTAGGGAGGGCGGAACAGAGTCGTTTTCACGCCAAGACTGCTCTCAATCAGCAGTTCGGTGAGATTCAATTCCAGCTGCAGCTGGGTTTTTGAAATGGTATCGAATTCCGGGTGCGTAAAGGTGTGATTGCCAATCTCGTCGCCCTGTGAGAACTCGCGTTTGACGATATTGGCTTGCTGATTCGCTTCACTCCCGATCACGAAAAAGGAAGCCGGGGCATTCTTCTGCTTCAGAATGTCGAGAATCCTGGGCGTCCACACCGGATCCGGCCCATCGTCGAACGTGAGAGCCACCTTGCGATCCGCGGCTCCCATTTGCTGAATTCTCCAGGACATCGGATAGGTCTGGAAGCTTTCGTCGTCGAATACGTCGCTTTGCGCGTCGAAATCGAGAGTCCGCTGCCCGCTCTTCGGAGTGGCCGTCACGCGCCAGATGTCGCCGTCGCCTTCCAGAACCAAGTCGTAACCCGGCGGAAGATCCTCCAGCTTGTCGCGTTCGGCTTCGGTGGGATTGGTGGAATCCCAGATGTACCACATGGACGGGTCTTCCATGCCAAGACGCCACAGGGCGGTGCCGCGGACGCCGGCGCTTTCCGCCGCGCGAATCTGGTTGTATGCGGTGACGCCGTCGAGCATCCACACGTTGTGGACCTGGTTTTTCTCGTCTTCGTAAGAGTAATGCGGGTTGAAGGTGTCCGGGTCGAACACGATGTCGGACTGCGACTCCACCGCCGTGATCACGCCCTGCTGAAACGTCACGGCTTGCGCCACCGGATGAGGCACGCTCTTCGATTTCGCCGGCCAGTCGTAGCCGTAATTCGCGATGCCCATCACGATCTTGTCGGCGGGAACCAGCTTCAGCATGTTCTCGATATTGCGCACAAACCAATCCTGGGGCGCGATGGGGCCGGGCGAAGATGTGGGCCAGTGAAAATCGTAATTCATCAGGATGATAGCGTCGGCCTGGGAGGCGAAATATTTGTAGTCGTAGCTGAAGTCGGCGGCCGGCAGCGCCACCATCAGCTTCAGTCCCTTGGCATGCAGGTCTGAGCTGAGGTCATGGGTGAAGCGCTCGAAGTCGGGCTCGCTGGCTTTTGGCAGCGATTCGAAGTCGACCACCACGCCGGGCTGCCGCTCCGCATCCGCGTATTGCTCGAGCTGCTGCGCGAGGCGCGTGCGCGCCGCGGGGTTCGCCAGCATTTGCAGCATCTCCGGCGGGCACCAGCCTTTCTTCCCGTCGTAGTTATTCACCATCGACATCATGGGAAGGTCGATTCCGCGGGCCTGAAGCGATTTCAGGAAGCCGGTCAGCTTCGGATCGGGATCCGCGTCCAGATGCCCGTCCGCGGAAACGGCATGCAGCGCCTCGGGGATCAGTAAATCGATGTCGCGGAAATGCAGCTGCAGAGAGGCGAGGCTCGTATAATCGTCGCTCACGTAGAAGGCGGCGCGCAGGGGTTCGTAATTCTGCGGAATTTTGCCCAGGGCAGCGATCTTGCGCTTGCGGCCGCGGCGGATCGGCTTGGCCTTCGGACCGAAGGGGATGGCGTGCAGCCCTCCGCGGGTATCTGGCCGCAAAAGTTCCGGCAGTTCGGGGTTGCGGACAACATTCAACAGGAACACGACGAGGACCAACGTGAAAAGGGCGCCCGTGAGTTCCAGCACCAGCCGGGTGCGGCGCCAGCGGCGACGCTCCTGATCGTAAAAAATGGGCTTGCGCTCAGCCATCGGTGCATTCCAAGCTGGGGCGTCTCAATCCCTTGAGCCTATGCAGAACATTGCCCTTTTTCAAGACGGTACCAGCACGGTTCCTTTCCTTCGTCGCAACTCGACATGATAATTAGACGCGCCGGCACGCCACTCGTTAGAAAGCCACCACATGACTTCTTCTAAGCTGCGCGTAAGTGCCGGTCTTGCGATGCTGACAGGATTAGCGTTGCGCCTGTTTTTCATCCTGAAGTTCCCGGTTCAGGATTCTGGAGATGCGCCATTCTACATCGAATTGGCCTGGAATTGGCTCAAGAAGGGGGTTTACGGATTCCCGATCGGGGGACACCTCACGCCCGTAGACATGCGCGTGCCTGGTTACCCCGCCTTTCTGGCGGCGATTTTCGCGTTTTTTGGGCAATCGCCGCGGGCCGTGATGGTGACGCAGGCGTTTGTCGATCTTGCGTCGTGCTTCCTGGTGGCCCTGCTTGCCGCACGGCTCGCACGGCCCGAATCGAGGCAACGAGTGGCGCTCGCCGGACTCTGGCTCGCAGCCCTTTGCCCTTTTACGGCGAACTATACCTCCGTGGTACTTACCGAAACGCTGGTCATCTTCCTCACCGCTCTCGCCCTATTGGTGCTGCTCGAAGCATACGCGGCTACCTCGTCGCCCCAGGGGACATCAGGGTTCAGCCCCTGGTTTAGTCGATGGTTTCTAGGAGGACTCGTCGCTGGATTTGGAACGCTGGTGCGTCCGGAAACTCCCCTTCTCGTGCTCGCAGCAGGCCTTACGCTGATGGTCAAGTGGTGGCGCCCCACCGAATGGAAAAACCTGATTCGCGCCGGCGCGCTCATGGGCGCCGGATTACTTCTGCCTCTTCTGCCGTGGGCTGCCCGCAACTGGAACGAGCTGCACGACGTGCAATTTCTCGCGCCGCATTACAGCACCCTCCCGGGCGAATTTGCGCCCCTTGGTTTCGATGACTGGATCAACACCTGGCTGTGGCGATTCCGCGACGTCTACCTCGTCACGTGGAAACTCGACGTGGAAGAAATTTCGATGGACGATCTTCCGCCCTCCGCATTCGATTCTCCCCAACAGAAGGCGCGCCTCTCTGAAGTCTTCGAAAAATACAACGACACTCTAAGCTGGAACCGCGACCAGGACCGCGCGCTCGGCGAAATCGCGCGGGAGAGAACGGCCCGGCATCCGTTGCGCACCTATCTGAAGATTCCTTTCCTGCGCTCGCTCACGCTGTGGTTTACGCCGCGTGTGGAACTGCTTCCTGTGTCGGGCAATCTGTGGCCGTTTCGGGATGAGTGGCGCGACGACCGGCGCGATTTCCTGACCAGCCTGAGCGTCGTGATCGTCAATGGAATTTATATCGCGCTGGCGCTGGCCGGGGCCTGGATTGCGCGCCGCAGGCCGGGATGGGCGCTGTTGATCGCATTTATACTGGTCCGCACGATCTATTTCGCCGCGTTTGCCGACGAGGCGCCCGAGCCGCGCTATGTGCTGGAATGCTTCCCGGCCGTTCTGGCGCTGGGCGCGCAGGTGTTTCAAGGAAGGAGTCAGCTCTCTTCGATCGGTTCGGGATGAATCGTCAGGCGGTAGATTTGAGGAAATCGTTCCTTCACGCGGTCTTCGAGCTTGGCGGTGATGTCGTGAACCTGCGTGATTGGCAAGCCGCCGTCCATGGCGCAGTGGCACGAAACGAGAATTTTGTGTTCCACCGTGCGGACATGCACCTCGTGGCAATTCGTGAGTTCGTGATATTCCGCCGGCAATGAGTTGAGAAAATTCTGCACCGATACGGAAAGCCCCTTCATTTCCGCGGCTCCGGGGATGCGAGCGCCCAGCGGCTCAATGTGGATGTTGACGAGTGCCCGCGGGTCCGCCACGCTGAGGATGTCGCTTTCGAGTTCCGTGGCTCGGTGGTGCGCCTCGCGCAGGCTCGCCTTTTCATCGACTTCCAGATGCAATTCCACGAACAACCGGCCGTCGAGTTGATGCGCGGATAGCTCGTGCACCGCGAGCCCGCGCCGCTGCGCGATGGCGCGGATCGTTTCAAAAAGATGCTCGTTGCTGCGCGCGCGAGGCTCCACGTGCACCATCACGTCGGCCGGAACCATGCGGCCGATCGTGCTTTCCACGGCATCGCTCGCGGCATGGGCCTGCTCGAGGCTGGCGGTGCGCGGAACGCTGATGGTCACGTCCACGAAATAGCGCTGGCCGGCGCGCCGCACGCGCACGCGTTCGGTGTCCAGCACGCCTTCGGTTTCGTTCACCGCCCGGGTAATGTCTTCTCGAAGCCCGTGGGGAGCCACGTCGAGCAGCGCGTCCAGCGTGCGCTTTCCCAGGCGCGAGCCCACCCAGATGATCACTCCCGCCACCCCGAGCGCGGCCACCGCATCGAGCGACCCCAGCCACGCGATGCCGAATTTGATCCCCAGCCACGCCGCGCTGATGCCCACGATCACCACAAACGTGCTCCACACGTCGGTGGAGAAATGCAGTGCATCCGCTTCCAGGGCTTCGCTGGGGTATTTTTGGGCGATGCGATTGAGGGAGCGCGAGCGGACAAAATCGATTCCCATCGCGAGGAGGAGAATCAATATGGCCGTCACACTCGGGCGAATCTTCGCGGAATGAAACAGCAGCCTTTGGAACGCTTCCCAAATGATGTACAGCGCGGTGAGGATCAGCAGGCCGGTCTCGACGAACGCCGAAAAGCTCTCGACCTTCCCGTGGCCGTAGAGATGTTCGGCGTCCGCAGGCTTGTCCGAAACTCGCACGGACAGGAAGGTGATGATCGCGGCGACCAGATCCAGAATGGAGTGCAGCGCTTCCGACAGAACGCCCAGGCTGCCGGTGGCCACCGCGAGAAACACCTTGAGGAACACGAGCGCCACGGCCGAAAAAACCGAGCCGAGGGCCGCCATCCGCTTCTCGCGAGAGGCCTCTGAAATCTCTTGGGGCATATGGGCGCGATTATACGCGAGCCGCGAACCGGCACGAAGCCGGGTAAGACGTTCAAAGGGAGGGCAGCTTGGCCTGGAGCCCTGTATTTATGCGTGCAACGGGAGGTCGAGTTACTTAAGAGGCGGCGCGGAAACCAGCGGAACGCGCCGGGGCTCGCCGTGAAACCCGCGAACATCCACTTCATCGAGCAACAGCGACGGAGTAATCACGGTGCTCGGGATGCCGCCCTGCGCCGATCCGAAAGCCCCCAGCGCCGATCCGGCGAAGCCGCCGGCTGAATTCTGCATATACGTGAACGCTGCTGTGTCGTCTCCCGCGGCGGAAATGTTCCGCAGCGAGCGCAGCGTCAGTCCATCGATAATTGCGCCGCGAACAAGCTCCTGGCGGCCGTCCGCTACGTACACCCGGTAGACGAGCAAAGGTACACGCATACCGCTCGAGATCCCGCCCGCCAGGCCGCCGATGAAATCGGAGAAGTCCTCCTGAAGCACCGAAGACAGGGCCGGATTATCCATGAGCTTCACTTCCAGGCACCATTGATGCCCGTCGTCCCGGCAGGCGTCGATGAATTTCTTCATAAGATCGGCCGGCTTGAGCGGATCGCTCGATTGAAGCAGCAGGTTGCTGCTCAACGGCTTGGTGTCGGAAAGATCGGCCGAGCGAGCGTGGCCGTTGGAAGGCTCGAAATCAGGCCCGGGCCTGCGGGACATGAGCAAATCTCTCAAAATTCCATGCTCCACCACAGTGATCGGCTGGCCTTTCACGCCTTCATCGTCCACATCGTAGCTGCCGAGCAGCGGCTGGCCCTTAAAATCCTTGAGCGTAGGATCGTCGACGAGAGTCATCGTGGTGGGAAACACGCGCGATCCCACGCGCCCGCTCCATTCGCTATTCGCGCCCACGCGCGCCATCATTTGATCGAATTGCGGCGTCATGGATAAGGGTGGCCGCGCCCCCGAAAGTGAAGCGGGAAGCACCTGCGCCAGCATGGAAGCCGCCGCAGGAGAATCGAAGAGCATCGGGCCGGTTATATCCGTCACCAGCGGGCTCGCGCGCAACTCGACAAGCGTCGTCGCGGCCTGGGTGAGACCTTTGCTCACGGTTGCCGGGTCGGGAAGGTCGGCGGGGTGTGCCGCGTAGGTCGCATAGTAATTGTGAAGCGACATTCCGTCCGACGCATGCGTGTCCATCGAGGCTTCGACCGCCGCTACGCTCTTCGAGGTGCGGATCGTAGTGCCTTCGCTGGTCATCAGGTAAGAAGTCACGTAAATCAGGTAATAGTTCACCCGCGTTCCGTCGAGTTCCTCGAAGTTTTTCAGCGCGGCGGAAGCGTCGCGCGCCTCGTTATCCCAGTTGCGCGAGGTCCAATCCGGCTCGATGCGCGGATCGACCTTCACAATGCCAGGCGCCTGGGAGAAATCGTCGATTTCAGGGGCCTTGGTAAGGCTGCGCAGAAACGCGTTCTTGAGCGACATCTGTGTCACGGCCGCTTTGTAGGCCTGGTCGGTGGCGAGCCACAGATCCTGCCTCAGCGAATTGTAGTCGCGGTCGATGCCGACCTGCCCGGTGGATCCAAGAAAGCCGCGGAAGCCATCCTCGCTGATGAAGTTGGAGCTATCGAGATGATAGTTGCCGACGCGCACGTCCACGCTCATGAAGCGGCTGCGCTCGGTGTCGCTGGCCATGAGCGCTCCGAAAGAGGCGGTAATGCTGCGGACGTCGACGTCCAGCAGGCGGTACTCGATATAGAAAGGTTTGTCCACGCCCGGGAGTTGCAAACGTGTGCGCGACCGTTCCAATTCGTCGCGCATGGCTTGCAGGGTCTTGTCATTTTCGCCCGCGGGGATCGGCGCGGCTTGCGGCGCCGGGCTCTTCGCGCGAGGCTGCGCGGCCATCAGCGGCATTCCCAGAGACAAAGCCAGGAACAGAGGCACGACCGGGATTCTCTTCACTGAGCATCTCCCTTTGTCTCGGTATCGTGTCCCGGGGGCGGCAGGATCGGCGGCCGGTCGGTGGAGGTCTCCTTCTTCTGCACCTCCATCTCGGAAATCAGGATCGCGGGCGCCACGGCGGAAACCGGCACCGAGCCTGATTCAGCGCCGCAATACCCGTTGAAAATATCGGGCGTGTCTCCTGTAGCGACGATCTTGGTGAGCGACACAAGCGGCGTCCCCACGATATCCACGCCGCGGACCAGCTGGTCGGGCCGGCCGTCCGGGAAAACCTTGTAAACGACCAGCGGAAGCACCTGGAACGCCTGCGGATTTCCCCGGCCCGTAAAGGTGAAGCCGCCGGCAATGTCGTCAATCAAGAGGCCGAACGGCTTGCCCTGCTCCTTCACCAGCTCGATGAGCTTTTGCCGCAGCTGGTCGTTGGTCATCGTCTTCGAGCTTGAAACGATCAAGTTGCCCTGGCGCGCCACCGGCACGTAGCCGAGCTGCCGGCGCCCGTGCCCGTTGGACTGTGGAACACTCACCAGCGGAGACCGGCCCATGAGAAAAGTTTTCAGCACGCCGCGGTCGATTAGTTGGACATTCTGCGCCGGCACGCCTTCATCATCGAAGGCGTAATTGCCGAGAAGCATCTGGCTTCCTAGGGTTGCCTCGGTCGGATCGTCCTTGATGGAGAGAAAATCGGGAAGGATCTGCTCGCCGACTTTGCTGGTAAATGTTTGGCCCTCGTTGATGTCCTTCTGGCGGAAGCCCTCGGAACGGTGGCCGAAAACCTCGTGGAAGAAGACCGCCGCGGCGCGGCCGGTCAGGAGAGCGGGGCCGGCGTACGGATCGATCAGCGGAGCGTTGTCGAGGCCTTCGGTTTCTTTAATCATTATCTGAATGCGCGCAAAGACGGTCTTGTCGTCCGGAGCGTCCTTAGGATTGAGCCAGTCGAAATTGGCGAACCGGTTGATGTCCATGCCGTCGGGCGCCTTGCTCTGCACGTAGAGTTCGAGGCGGTAGTGCACCTGCCCGAACGCCAGTTTCGTCCCTTCGCTGTTCACCTGATACTGATTCATGCCCAGCGCCGAGAATGTGGCGATCGAATTCAGCACCGCCGGCGATTTGCTGAACGCGGCGCTGTATTTCCTCACGCGCTCTTCCCAGGGCTTGCGGTCCACTTGGATTTCCACACGCGCGCCAACGGAGGTGTGCGGCGCTTCTTTGGAAAAATCAGGCGCGGCGCCTTCTGCCGTCTGCACTTCCACTTGCTGGCTCGTCTTCACCTTGATCAAGGCTTCCGAAGCGGCGCGATACTGCCTGTCGGTCTCTCGCCAGATCTCCCGGCGAAGAACCGGGATATCATCGTCCAGCACGGTTGACGTGCCGGGGCTCGTCCAACTCGGCTGCCGGTCGGCGAGCTTGTGCGTGTCGTCCAGTTGATAGGTTCCGGTGCGCGTCTGCACTTCGAGCCATCGGCCGCGGTCGTCGCTGCTCGTCAGGAGCGCGCCATTGGAACCGGAAACCGAAGAGTACTGGCGGTCTGCTACCGTGTAGCTGATGAAATAGGCGGCCGGATCGCCTTGGGAAAGAGCTGTCATGGAGCGGGTGAGTTCGTCCTGCATGGCGGTGAGAATCGCCTGCCCCGGGTCCGACTTTGCCACCGGGCCATTCGCCGCGGGACACGCGCAGGCGATCAGCAAACCACCGGCGACCGCCCAAACTGCCTTATATTTTTGTTGTGTTTTCATGGTTGCACAAAGTCTAACACTTTAAAGTAAGATTCTTGAATCGCCAAACGAAAACCCCGCAGGGCCTGTCTACATGCCGTCATCCCTCTGAATCCGGGGGCTGACCGCAAAGGAGAGTTAGATGCGCGCTATGGTGGTTCGGAGGTATGGGCCGCCGGAAGTTCTTGAGAAGTTCTTGAGGCGCGGGAGATGCCCGATCCCCAGCCCAAGCCGGGCGAGGTGCTCGTTCGCGTTAAAGCGATTGGCGTCAATTTCGCCGATCTGATGCAGCGCATGGGTGTGTATCCCGGCGTGCCCAAGCCTCCGTTCATTCCCGGCTTGGAAATTGCCGGCGTGGTGGAAAAGACGGCCGAGGGCGGCCGCTCCACCCAGCCCACGCCCTTGCGGCCAGGCGAGGCCGTGGCTGCGATATCGGGCCTGAAAGCCTACGCGGAATGGATCGCCGTACCAGTGCAGCAGGTCTACCGCCTGCCCCCCGGCATGCCTTTTGAGGATGCCGCTGCGATGCCGGTGAACTACCTGACGGCCTACCACTCGATCGTCACGATGGGCAATCTGCAGCCGGGCGACCGGATCCTGATTCATGGTGCAGGGGGAGGCGTCGGGATTGCCGCCGTGCAGCTGGCGCGGGCGCGCGGGCTGGTAATTTACGGCACGGCGGGAGCCGCGAAGCACGAGTATCTGCGAAAGCTCGGAGTCGACCATCTGATCGACCACGAGAAGACGGACTTCGTCGGGGCCGTTCGCAAGTTTGCCCCCGATGGGATCGAGATGGTGATGGACGCGACCGGCGGCAAATCGTTCTCACGCAGCCACGAATGCCTCGGGCCCACCGGAAGACTGGTGATTTACGGATTTTCAACTGCCGTCACCCCCAACGGAAAGCGGAACCTGCTGAAAGCCCTCTCGGCGCTCGCGCGGACTCGCAGGTTCCATCCCCTCAAGCTGATGAGCGAGAACATAGCCGTGATCGGTGTCAGTCTGGGAGGCTTGATCTCCCGCGGCACCCTTCTACAGCGGGAAATCGACCAGCTTTTTCAGCTCTATGCCGACGGCAAAATCAAGCCGCTGGTCGGGAAAACGTTCCCCCTGGCTCAAGCCGCGGCAGCCCACCAATACATCCACGAGCGCAAGAATATCGGCAAGGTGCTCCTGACAATGAAATAGTCCCAGCGGGCTGGGAAGCCAAGGCAGCGCACATGGTTGACCGGCGCCATGCACTGGCGTCATTGACTTGCCTCACGGCGCTATGGTACGCATAACTGTCGTTGATGACTTGTCGTTGCAAATGTCTTTTCTTCGACCCTGAATGATTTCCAAGACCCAACGCCTCGCGGTCACGCTGGAAACGCTGCTGGAAAGCGTCGACCTTGCCGAGAACATTGTGGTGGGTGTGGCGGAATCGGCTGGTTTCAGCAACGAGGAAGTGCATAAGATAGGGATGGCCGTTCGCGAGGGCGTCGTAAACGCGTACAATTACGGCAACCAGCAGGATCGGACGAAGAAGATTTCGATCGCGGTGGAATTCGATCCGGAAAAGATGACCATTCGCATTCTGGACGAAGGACCTGGCTTCGAACTCACAGAAATTCCCGACTGTCTCGCGGAAGAAAATCTGCTCCGCACATCGGGCCGGGGATTGTTTCTGATGCGGGCGTTTATGGACGATTTCAAGGTGCTGCGCAGCCCTTCCGGGGGAGCCGAACTTGTGATGGTGAAGAACCTCCCTTCGAGCGGCTCCAGTAACGGAAGCTCTCAGCCAAAGTAGATCGTCCTGCGAGGGTCTTGTGGCGTTACAAGGTACATGCCGGGAAGTTGGCGACGTGGCCATAGTGGACTTTAGCGGCAAAATCACTCTGGGTGAAGGCAGCGCGATCCTGCGCAAGATGATCCGCGAGCTGGTCGAGAACGGCCGCCGCAAGATTCTTCTCGACCTGGGCGACGTCGACTACATCGACAGCTCCGGAATCGGCGAAATGGTCGCCGC
>JBEKTG010000079.1:0-10384 GCA_049516275.1 Candidatus Acidiferrales bacterium | reverse complement strand
TTCCTTGCAGCTGAAAGATGCTCTGACCACGAAAACGGTTCTTCCCGACGCGCTTCGCGACACCGTTGGAGCCCTGTTGCCTCTCCTCTTTTCCGTTGGTGACGGGACCTCCGAGACTCTCGATGCCGCGCGCTCCAGACTGAAGTCTCAGTTCAGCGAGGAGTACAAGGACATTCAACAAGGCCTCGGCCAGCCTGCCGCCGACATTTGGATTGATGCCATCCTGACCTTTGAGACCGCGGCCGACCTCGGCACCCGCGATGAAATGGTGATCTACGGTATCACCGCCGCTGCGAGCGAGCTTGCCGGATCGCAGCTCACAGCCTTCGTGGGCTTTTTCAGCCAGGACTACCGCGACCATGATTACGACGTGGGCCGCGCCAAAGCGCAGGAGTTTCTGGCCAATGCCTCTCTCGGCAGCCCCGGAAACCTTCCGCGAATCAACTACCTGCCCAAACCGATCAGGCCGGTCGACCACTCCCTGGACGGACTGCAGCTGGAGGATGTGCCACGCGATCTGCGCGAAACCACCAGGGGCCGATTGCACGACCGTGCGAGTGACTTGCTTGAGGAACTCAATATTCCCTGGGTCGTCCGGGAGGGTATCGAGCTGGGCTTCATCGATCCGCAGCTGAAGAAGGTCCTGGGCCTCTGAATGAATGCCGTCGCGGGTTGAGAGTCGGCGTTTGCCGGCAGCTTCTTGCCGTGGAAAGGATGATGATGCAAAAGCACTGCGTGGTGATTGGCGCGGGATTGTCCGGCCTGGCGGCGGCCTATTATCTGAAAAAGAACTGCCGCAAACCCGACGATGTGAGAGTCACGCTGATCGAGGCGCGTGACCGGGTCGGAGGGAGAGTGTTTTCCTTTAAATTTCGCGAGGAGGATGAGTATGTCTGCGAACTGGGCGGGGAATGGATCGGCGACCAGCACGAACGGATGAGGGGTCTTTGCAAACATTTTGGCCTGAAACTGATCCGGCATCGCTTCGATTATTCCTTCGTGCGCCGCAATACGATCACAGAAACGATATCCCCGGACAAATGGATCTTCGCTCCGGATCTGAAAAGCAAGTTCGCCGGCTTGTCCAAGGCCTTCCAGAGCAAAATTGCGGCGAATGACGTCGCATGGCTGCGGGAGTTCGATCGCAGAGACTGGTGGACGATTCTGAGGGACCTCGGCTTCGGGGAAGAAGACCTGCTTCGCCGTGACCTGATGGACAGTACCGATTTTGGCGAATCCATCCGCCATGTCGGCGGCTATTCCGCGGGAACGGAGTATTTCAACGACGATCGCTTTGATTCCATGGACTGGAAAATCGAAGGCGGCAATTCCCGTTTGGCTTTCGCTTTGGCAAAAACGATTGGTGAAGAGAATATCCACACCTCGGAAAAGGCCATCGAGGTTATCCAGAACGCCGCGACCGAGCGCCCCAAGGACTCCTCGAACGTTCAGGTCTTCGTCGAATCGACTCTGGGCGCCGAGTTCCCGGCTGGCGGCAAAGCCAACAAGCCGCGAAAATACGATTGCGACGCGTGCATTTGCACGGTCCCGGCGCGGACACTTAGAAAGATCAAGTTCAATCCCGATCTGCCGGCCACCCAGAGAGAGGCGGCCGAAGAGCTGCAATATGCGCGAATCATGAAAACCGTGCTGCTTTTCGACAACCGCTTTTGGATGCGCGACAAAGCCACCAGATTCTCGTGTATGACCGATTCCGTGTCGGATTTCATGTTCGACGCAACCCTGGCCCAGGATCAAGGGCCGCTGAGGATTAACGAACAGCCGGGAATTCTATGCAGCTATTCCGTCGGGGATAAGGCCGACGATCAGGCTTCCCGAGGGCCCGAATCTTTGCGTCAGGCACTGGAATCGATCTTGGGCCAGCTTTTTCCCGGCACAACTCCCGCGGTTGTGGCCATCCATCGCTACGCTTGGCAGAGGGATGATTTCACCGAGGGGGCCTACGCACTCTACAGGCCGGGCCAGTGGTTTGACGTGAGCGCAAGACTGAAGCAGGAGCATCACGACGTGCACTTTGCCGGTGAGCACATTGCCGATGATCAGGGATTCATGGAAGGCGCCGTCGACACGGGCGAACAGGCCGCGGAAGCTGTGTTGAAAAAGTGGGGCCTGAAAGCGCGTTAGATCGCTCGACACATTGTGCGGCTCCCAAGGGTGCCGCGGCCGAGGGCGACTTGATCGCGATCCGGCCTTTTGCCTGTGAAGCCACAGTATCAGCTAGCGTGAACCGGGAGGGCCGAAATGGAACGGAGCGCGACATGGGGGACCCTCGGTTTTCTCGCGGTCGCTGCGACTGTGGGCGTTTCCATGCAGACCGCCTCCAACCGCGGGGGAGAAACCGACCGCCGGGGAGGCCCGGTTTTCGCAAATCACATTCCCGCCGAAGCCTCCAAAGTGTCTGGCACGGATAATGAGCGCGCCTGCGGTGACATTGCCAGGGTTCTGCAGACATTTCTGGCGATCGAGGACGCACCTCGGCCCCGTTCCTGTTATCCTCCTCCCCACTCGAAGCAGGGCGGCCAGAAGGTTCAAAAAGTAGCCGCGCCCCCAATAACTCCCCAGCCTGGCGCGGCCTCATCAACGCCCGATCTCCGCTTTGTGATCGCCACGCTTCCCGATCCCGTCCACACCCACCTGGCTTTGACGTTTGATCGTTTGACGGAAGTGATTCAGGACGCGGCGCAGGACGAAGGATACTCGTATGAAACTTCCTGGCTGCCGTGGGACGAAGAATCCCAGAACTACCCGCTTCTCGCCGATGCGGACAAAGCGGACGACCGCAAAGACCTGCGCGAGAGTCAGCCGGGCATTCTGGTCTTTCGCAATACCCGGCGCTCCAACGGTTCTTCCGCCACCGCTCTGCAGCCTTATTGGCACGGATTGATTGTGTTTGTGGTGGGAGAAGATCCCACGCGCGGAATACACGCGAGCCAATTTGCAAATGCTCTGGCTTGGGCCAGCGAATTGAGGGCCTGGGATCGCCAATCGGGCTCGCGCCTCGCGTTTCTAGGGCCAAGTTTCTCGGGATCGTTTCCATCGCTGGCAACGTTGATGTCTACTGGGGAATCCTCAGCATATCTTCGCGACATGCGCGCCGGCTCTCCGGACCCGCTGCCAATCTTCAGCGGCACCGCTAACAGCGGGGGCGCCATCGTGGAATTTGAGAAGTCCCTCCACGAGGGTTCAATACTGCGCACTCTGCACGCCGGTTTCCGCAGTTTCATGGAAAGTGACGAAATCGTCCTGCAAAGATATTGTCTGTATGCCAAGACATCGGTTGACCCTAAGCAGATAGCGGTTATCTCCGAGGACGAAACTGCCTACGGGGGCGCCAGCGAAATCGCCGAGGGGAAAACCGCCTATGAAGGGTCTGGCATCCAGGACTGTCTGAAACCGGCTCTGCGGTTGTACTACCCGCGCGATATTTCGGCTCTGCGCGCGGCCTACCAGAAGAACTCTATTTTTAGCGCGACCGCGCCCCAGCAGTCTTCCGAAATCCCGCGGAATGGCCTCCCTACGAATCTCGCCGACCCGGAGGGAGACGAACACGATGCGGTGCGCTCCTATGCCGGAGAGCAGACTGCCCTATCCCAGGAGGCCTACCTGTTGGGCGTCGTGAATGCGCTGCGGGGCCGCCACATCGACTACGTCATCCTGCGTAGCACCAATCCGCTCGACCAGCTCTTCCTTTCTACGTATCTGCGCCGGGCCTACCCGGAGGCCCGCATCATCACGGATGGAGCGGACCGCCTTTTCGAGAGGGAACAGGGCGCCACGGAAATGCGCGGAACGATGACGCTGAGCACGTATCCGCTCCTCGAAGATGAGCGGGACTGGATCGGTGGAAGCTCATCGCCTTACCACCGTTCGTTCAATTCCGATGCCTCGGAAGGTGCCTACAACGCCTTGCGGCTCCTTCTCCACAGTACGGCGTTGAGTAGTCCTACCGACCCGTGCGCTTTGCTACCCGCGAATAGCGTTCCGCAGCCTGGATCGTATCCGCCTTCCTTGCCTGTTCTCAGCCCAGAATGCAACGCCAGCCTAAAGATGCCCCTTCCCGATTACGGATCGCTTTCATGGTTGACCTCCGGGAAGGGTCAGAAGGATTCGGGCCGTGGTGAGCCTCCCCCCACCTGGCTCTCTGTTTTGGCGAACGAAGGATTCTGGGCGATTGCAGCTCTGCACGACCAGGAGCCTTCCTCACCCTGGGATGGCGACAAACTCACCAAGGTACCGGTGAGCCTGAAGTTATTCCTGGTTTTGCTTGCGGGGTTCATTGGCTTTCATCTGTGGTGCTGCTGGCGGTCGTCCTTCACGGCTAAGCCCGCCTTTCGAGCCCACTTCGCCAATCTTGTGGAGTGGAAACGCCACGTGGCTCTGATTTGCCTGGGAAGCTCCTTCGCGGCTTTTCTGCCACTGCTGGTCGGCTGGGGGTGCGGGGCGTTCGATCCATCGTCGAATATGCTTGCACACGGCAGGTGGCTTCTTTGCGCCTTGCTTCTCGAAGGTGGAATAGCCCTCGCTGCCGGACCGGTGAATATTCTGAGAGTCGAAAAACTCGAGGGCGCAGGAAAAAGGCGGCCGACACCGTGCGCTCTGATCGCGTGGGTACTGGGTGGATCGGCCCTGCTTGTCGTTCTCCTCCTTTTTACGACCGCGTGGATGCAGAATGCGCTGAGTCACGACAACAGATTTTTTACCTACTACCGCAACATGCACATTATGAGCGGGGCTTCCGGCATTGTGCCGCTTGTCGCGCTGTCTGTGGGAATGTATGCGTGGTTCTGGCACTCCCTGCATGGTCTGGCCTTGTTCGGGACCGACGGCTGCAAACTGCCCAAGGAGGCCGATCTCAAATTTCCGGATCGCTACGACAGCAAGAATCTCCTCGATTATCTCAGGATGTTTTCTCAGGAGGCCGTGGACCCCACAGAGCTCGGCGCGAAGCCGTTCGACCGCAACGTCCTGTTGGCAGGGGGGGGATTTTGCGTCCTGAGCATCGCCCTCGTTTATACCGTGCCCTACGAAGGGACTTGGCCTGTCCGGACTCTTGTGGCGCAACGTTACGCATACGTATTTCTCGGCTGGGTGCTGGTCTGCTTTAGCCTTTTGTTCATGGAAGCGTGGCAGTTGC
The DNA here is from genome assembly GCA_049516275.1 of Candidatus Acidiferrales bacterium. Classification (GTDB taxonomy): domain Bacteria; phylum Acidobacteriota; class Terriglobia; order Acidiferrales; family UBA7541; genus Palsa-295. The sequence goes on along the minus strand of JBEKTG010000079.1, from coordinate 5,229 downwards.
TCTTAACCTGGACCCGCCTGCGGGCATTGCTGGTCTTTCTTGACCGCACCCCCCTCCGGCGAACACTGGCGGCGCTGCGCGGATTTTCCTGGGGTACCGTGTGGGGGATGAGCGGGAATGTTCTCGACGTACGCTACAAATTGCTTTCGCGGCAGATGGAAAGCCTCGGGCACGCGCACAAAGCACTAGAAGACCGAGTCATCCAGGCGGCCTCCGATGCGGCGCGCTGCTGTATTTCCGCTCGCTCCTGCATAGCGGTCCTGACGAAACTGAAGGGTGAGAGTGAAGAAGGCAAATGTCATGTCTCCGCGGACGATTTCCTCGTAGCTTTAGAGTCATTGTCGAAGTCGGTAGAAGGTAGCAGCTTGCAAAGGAAGTTGGATAACGCCCGCGATTCCATCGTGGCGGGGAAGCTAGTGGGGGCGATTGCGGATCCGAACTCGGTCAGCGCCGTCGAGGAATGCACCGCCGCGATCGAGGAATTCATGGCCTTTCAAAGCGAAAAGGTGGCCTTGGCCGAGTTGGAGTGCATCGCGGCCCTCGACCGCACCTATGACACCGGCCTTGAATTTGCGGGCTGGTATTCGAAATACTACGACGACAGCGACGCCGGGCATCCTGAAACCCTGAACGCCTTTCAACTCTCCGTTGCGGAGACAACGGCGAAGCTTCTCGTGCGGCTCCTGCTGCCGGAATGGAGGAAGGAAACAAGGTCTCTGGTTCTTGAAGAATCGAAAGCGGGCGACGTTCAGGGCGAGTCCCGGCAGGTGGCTCCGCCCCTTTCAAAAAAGCGGTACGTACGTGACGCTGAGGAATTCGTATGCCTGCCGTATCTGGGCTTCGTCCAGAACATCCTCGGGCGGATGCGCTCCATGGTGATGAGCATTCTGTGGCTCTTCGTCGCCATCACGGTCGCCATCTCCAGCTATCCATTTGACCCGAGGGAAGGGCTCAGCGCCACGATGCTCGCCGTGTTTCTGGCGCTGGGTGCGGTGATCTGTTACGTGTACTGGCAAATGCACAGGGATGCAACTCTAAGCCGCATTACCAACACCACCCCGGGAGAATTGGGAGTCGAATTCTGGCTAAAGCTGGCTGGCTTTGGCGCCGCTCCGTTGCTCGGATTGCTGGCGACGCATTTCCCCGGGATCGCAGCTCTCTTCACCTCCTGGCTGCAGCCGGGGCTGCAAGCCATCAAGTAATTGCTGGCGTGTGGGAAGAGTCATGGGAGTCGAGTCTCCGGAGGACTTGCCGAATCTAATTCGCCCTCCTTTGCTTCCCCCTTAATCAGAATCCGCACTCGCAATTTCAACCTTGGGATCGGGAAAACACAGGAGGAGTTCTCGTTGATATGGTTCCGGCCCGCCGGTCTCTTGCTGGCGCAGATCACATGGTTTGAGACAGGACGTCTCGCGACGGCTGTGCCTTGCGACGATCCGCCTTTGAGGTATACAGCGCCGGGTCGGCGCGGGCGACCAATTGTTCGACTGTCTCACCCACTTGGTATTGGGCAAATCCTTTGGAACTAGTAACGGATAGTCCCCTCACCGAAATCTATATCGATGGGACCGAGGCGAGTTAAAACGAGCTTGACCTTGTCCGGCGGACATTCTGGAAGCAGAACGAGAAACTCATCGCCACCCATGCGCACGGCAAAGTCAGAGGCGCGAACGGCCCTTCGAATTCGGTGAGCAAGCTCCTTTAGTACCAAGTCTCCGGCGGCGTGACCGAAGTGGTCGTTAATCTGCTTGAAATCGTCGAGATCCAGCAAGAGCACGATGAGAGCGTCCCCATGGCGTTCGGCCGGGGCAATCTCCGACTGCAAGCGCTCTTCCACAAAGCGCCGGTTGTAGAGGCCTGTCAAAGGGTCAAGGACCGCTAGTTCGTAGAGATTATTGGCGCGCATTTGGTGTGCCGTAACCGTTTTGGGCTGTGCCGCCAGTTGCCTTCGCAATCTCCTGATGACGTATTGCTGGTACAGCGCTGCGGTCGCGAAGCCAAAGATGAGCCCAAGCAACTCCAGTACGTGCCGGGTAAATCGAGAGGCGGCGGAGGCCTGATCTAGTAGTTTGTTGAAGAAACCAGCTTCGAATGCACTCGGCTCTGAATGTCTGGTTATAGAAGAGCTGTTTGGGAGCTGTTAGGTACCGTTCGATTCTCGGAAAGCCGCTGGCGCTCCAGGTGCGAAAGGTCAATCCAGCCGCCCGGCTCTACGCACGGCTGGGCTTCACGAAGGCCGGCGAAGACGAAATCTACGTCCAGATGCGGTGGGAACCGCCATCGAACGGCAGCCATTCTGTTCCCGGCCCCCCACGGCAATAAATGATCCCAATCCCTGATACGCAGAATTAGACTCGTGCTTTGACCAGGAATTTGGGTTGTGACTGGGGAAGGGATCAAAAACGGGCGATCCAGAGAGGTTGGCTGGCATGCGGCCGGGCAACGCAGCGCGTGCCTTTGTTCCAGTGCAGCTTGTTTCTACTTGCGGTCGGGCCTGTCTATTCGGCGCTACCGCCAAAGAACACGCCGCTCACGACCGCATTTCCCCCACCCGTTAACGTGACGTTAATTCGCACATGCCCGCTGATGTTCCACACTAAATACGTGCCCCCCGTGTAGTTCGACAGCGTCCGTAGCGTGTCCAGTGCATTCCCGTTTACGTCGGTCACCTGGACGGTTTCTGAGCGGCCGCCCTGATAATTGTCCCAGTCCACCGCATACACCGCTACCTCGTGGGTGTTCCCGTCGGTGATGTTCACATCAAGATAGAACGTCGTCGGATTGCTGTACCAGCACGACGCAATGCTTCCTGTCGTTGTTTGCAATGCTCTCGGATCGGCGGTGTTAGTGGCCCACGTGTAAGTCGGCGTGTTTGCCTCGACGCCGAAGGTGGCATAGGTCGGCACGCTCTGGCCGTAGTTGGCTATTACGTTCCCATCGGCCCCGTAGAGCGTCTTCCAGCTTCCCTTCGTCGTCGTGTCCGTGCCTAGGAAGCTTGCTCCCGATCCGGTCCCTGCGGACTGGTTCACGGTTAGAATGAAGTTCTGCGTTGCATTGGGGCTTACTCCGTTGCTCGCCGTGAACATGATCGGGTAGGTCCCTGCCGTCCCAGTTGCCGGTGTCCCGCTGAGCTGTCCCGCGTTGAACGTCACCCCGTTTGGCAAGGTCCCGGCCTCGCTTACAACGGGCACGGGATAGCCCGTCGCCGTCACCCCGAAAGTTCCCGGCGTTCCCACCGTGAACGCAGTACTGCTTGCGCTGGTGATCCCGGGAGCCGTCTGAGTGGCGCCACCGCCGAAGAATACGCCACTTACGACCGCATTTCCCCCACCCGTCAAGGTGATGTTAATTCGCACATGCCCGCTGATGTTCCACGCTAAATACGTGCCCCCCGTGTAGTTCGACAGCGTCCGTAGCGTGTCCAGCGCATTCCCGTTTACGTCGGTCACCTGGACGGTTTCTGAGCGGCCGCCCTGATAATTGTCCCAGTCCACCGCATACAGCGCTAGCTCGTGCGTGTTCCCGTCGGTGATGTTCACATCAAAATAGAACGTCGTCGGACTGCTGTACCAGCACGAGGCAATGCTTCCTGTCGTTGTTTGCAATGCTCTCGGATCGGCGGTGTTGGTGGCCCACGTGTAGGTCGGCGTATTCGCCTCGACGCCGAAGGTGGCATAGCTGGGAACGCTCTGGCCGTAGTTCGCTATTACGTTCCCGTCGGCCCCGTAGCGCGTCTTCCAGTTTCCCTTCGTCGTCGTGTCCATGCCTAGGAAGCTTGCTGCCGATCCGGTTCCCGTGGGCTGATTCACTGTCAGCGTGAAGTTCTGCGACGCATTGGGACTTACTCCGTTGCTCGCCGTGAACATGATCGGGTAGGTTCCTGCCGTCCCAGCCGCCGGTGTCCCGCTGAGCTGTCCCGCGTTGAACGTCACCCCGTTTGGCAAGGTTCCGGCCTCGCTCACAGCGGGCACGGGATAGCCCGTCGCCGTCACCCCGAAAGTTCCCGGCGTTCCCACCGTGAACGTCGTGCTCGCCCCACTCGTGATCGCCGGCACCTGATCAACGGTCAGAGTGAAGTTCTGGGTGGCATTGGCTCCCACACCATTGCTTGCCTCGAAGCTGATATTGTAGACGCCGCCCGTTCCCTGAGCCGGTGTTCCACCCAAAACGCCCGTTGTTGTATTGAACGTTATGCCGCTGGGTAAGGCCCCTGATTCAGTCAGAGCCGGGGCGGGAGTCCCCGTAACGGTCACTGTGAACATTCCCTGTGTTCCGGCGATAAATGTCGAACTGTTTACACTGGTAATCGAGGGAGGTTTCGGCCAGCTGTTCACTAAATTATTGGCATTGATCGAGCCGATCCCGGTAGCAAAGTCCCAGCCAGTGCTGGCGCCATAAGCGTGTTGGTATTGCGAACTGGATTGGGAGAGCACGCCATACGTACCCGATGGCAGGTAGCAATCTGGTGCCGGAACAATGAGCCCCGCCTTACAGCTGATGTCCATGTCGCCTTCGGTAACGTCGTAGAAAATGCACGTGCTCTCTGCTTCGTTCCCCAAGCTGGAATTGCATGCTGAAGTGCCACTGGCGCCATATTCGCCATTTGCAAGAGAGTAATAGGTGGGATTGGGGTTTCCCGCACTGCTTCCGCTCGCCTGATTTATAAGCGCCTGCGTCGCCGCCATTATGGGGGACGACACGGAGGTGCCACCGAACCCAGACCATGTATTCGGAGCGCCGGTGCACGGACTCCCTCCGCGACCCGAGCCGTTATCGGAGTAACAGACCACGTAATAGTGTCCCCAGGCTCCGTTCGCGGCGAAGAGTGCGACATCAGGAATATCACGAACGCCGTCTCCCGGATTCCCGAACACCGATTGCCAGCTAGGCTTCGCATATCCGGCGCAGGTTCCACCAACCACCCCGCTGGTAGCTGGCACGCCGGTGGCACAGCCGCTCGGGCCCCCACTGCCAGCCACCGTAGTTAGAAAGTAAGACGAGCCAGTCGAACTATTGCAAAAGCCAGCCGATCCATAGGTGACCGAAAACCTGAAATAGGTCGCAAGCAACTGGCTCGCGCAGGAGTTATTCCATGGAATTTCGGGAACATAGGATTCCGCGGAACCATAGGTGGATGTATTCGCTGTGGCCCAATAAATATTATTGCTGCCGGTGATCGTGTCCCCGAAATCGGTTCCACCTACCGAGACGTTGTAGGGCGTAGAGGTG
>JBEKTG010000078.1:0-10429 GCA_049516275.1 Candidatus Acidiferrales bacterium | reverse complement strand
TGGGGCGCGATCTGCAGCGCGACATCATCATGGCCACGCCGGGCACGAAACCCATTGCCCGATGACTGGCGAACCCAGCCGATTTGGCTTCGTTGTCTTTATCTATCTAGGCCGGCTTTGGATCGCCGCGTAAGCGCCGCAGGCTCTCGACCGAAGGCACGAAATAATAGGAACCGGTCAACGGCTGAGTGAAGCGTGTGAGCGCATCGCGCGTGCCGTTGACCAGGCCCGCCATGCTATCGAGCATTCTGGAAAGCCGCTTCTGGTCTGCGCTGAATCCCACGAACATGGTGCCATGGTCTGCGACACTTCCGTAGGGCATGTTGCGACGAAAGATGCTCCCAAACTCGTCCTGATCCGTGCGAGCGACATGCGAGTCCGATGGCTTGTTCTCGAGTTCTATGCTGTCTGGCTTGGTGCGTCCCATGATGCGCTCCTGCTGATCGACCGGCAGAGCTTCCCACGCAGCCACGTTATGCTTCCACTTTTGCAGCAACAGAACTGTGCTGGCAGCTCCGGGAACTCCTTCAGGCAAAAGTGCCGCGATGGGAGCGTCGAGCAGCGTCGGATTCTCCGAGCCGTCAATGAAGCCGGAAAGATCGCGATCGTGCCGGTAAGGCCAGCTTGAAGTTTCTTCCCCGAGCGAGGCTTTGCCTGCCAGATCATGGATGACCGAGCGGGCCATATCGAAGATAACGTCATAAGCACTGCCGGATAGCCATACCAGCGCATCGTGTTGCGTACTTGGCATAACGAATCCCTCTACTCCCCGGATCTCCTTGTTAAAACCCGTCACAGCTGCAGGGGCGTCGTCTGGAACGATTTCGCGCCAAAGCTCAGGCCGAAAGCCAATGACGAAGTTCACTCCTCCCGTGGTGGTTCGTGGTTCACGGATCGCGGAGATGATAGAGGCGAACTCCTTGTATTTCTCCTTGTCCAGAACGTCAAACTCCAGGTACGTATGAGAGGAGGTTCCGAGAGCGAAGATTCCAGCTTGGGGTGTGTACACGCTGGCATCATAAACCAGTGACCTCGCGCTCCTCAACCTGGATGAGAAATCTGTTGTTGCACCGATGGGGATGTGTCAATTCACAGTCCATATACGCTGAGAAGCTAACAAAAGGACTATAATCCGCGCATGTCGGCCGCAGGCTAATAGCTCATGGATAGGCGACGGCCAGCAGCTTGTCGAGGGGTGAGCTGAAGAATATCCATGATCGATGCCATCAATCATCTGTCATCAGGACGTTACAACACCTCAGGAGGCCAACTTTGTCTGCAGCAGATTCGACGAAACCCCGCTCGACTGATCCCCATGTTCAACTCAGCGAACGTCCGCGGCTCCTCGATTCTTCAGAAAGCCGATTTGGGCGACTTTTTCCAGAGTTGGAGCGTCAGAACGCGACGGGGGACGCACTGTTGAAATACGGGAGAGCCGACGGCCCCCTCGAGTCCCGCGTGAAAATCCATGAGGCGCTTGGAGATGACAATCCACGGATACCGGCGGGCTGGCCCTTCTTCGGGCAACTCATTGCTCATGACATCACCCATGATCGGTCCCCACTGCAAGAAACGGAAGACGTCAGCGCCCTCCAGAATTTCCGAAAACCTCGCCTCGACCTTGAGTGTGTATACGGGGCTGGGCCCGTGGGGCAGCCGTATCTGTACGATGTGCATGATCCTGACAAATTCCTGATCGGTCGCAATCAGAGTTCAACTGGCGATTTGCCGCGCAATGAACAAGGGCTCGCGCTCATTGGCGATGCTCGCAACGACACCCATCTCTTCATATCGCAACTTCACCTGGCTTTCTTACATTTTCACAATCGAATTGTCGACCGGCTACGGGTTGAAGGCACAAAATCGGAAGCAGTTTTTGACCGGGCTTCAAGGATTGTCCGGCGGCATTATCAATGGATCGTCGTCCACGAGTTTCTTCCGTTGAGTGTGGGTGTTGAGCTGGTTGACGAATTGCTGGAATCTGGGTCCAAGCTTTGTCGCTTTGCGGGAGAGCCCTTCATCCCAGTTGAATTCTCCGATGGCGCGTACCGGTTTGGCCACGCGCAGATTCGTGATGCCTACGACATCAATCGCAATCTGCGCGGTGTCCCGATTTTTCCAGACCTTGTTGGGATTTGCTCGGTAACGCCAGAGCGACAGATGGACTGGAAGCTATTTTTTTCATTTGAGGGAGAGAATCCGCCACAGGCAAGCCGCAGGATTACTCCGCAACTCGTCCCAGCATTGATGAGGCTGCCGGACGTCTTAGTCGGGCAAACGCCGAGACCGGAATTTCATTCGCTGGCGTCCAGGGACCTCTATCGCGGACATTCGGTCGCGCTGCCATCCGGGGAGGCCATAGCCCGAGCCGCGGGCCTTGATCCGTCGAGCGCCACAGAGTTGGAGGAAGCCGGAGGCAACTGGTCGGGAACACCATTATGGTTGTACGTCCTCGCAGAATCGGAAGCGCAGCAGAAAGGAGAATACCTCGGGGAACTTGGCGGCAGAATCGTTGCCGAAGTTATTGTTGAGTTGCTCAGAAGTGACCCAACGTCTTTGCTAAAAGAGCCCGATTGGCAACCTGACCTTGCCGGCGCAGACGGCAAATTTGGAATTGCTCACCTGCTGAGATACGCTGGCGTTGTTTAGCACGTCGGTCAACGAAAAAGGGATGCGACCCAAGCTTGAGCGCTGTAGCGACCCAAAAGAATTTGGCTAAGGTTCATCACAAAATGGAGGAGATCCCTAAATTGTGAAACACAAGCCGGCTGATGTCTAAAATCGGCTCGGATACTATCTGGGCGAAATCGCGCGCTAGGCCGGCGCCCAATGCGATCACGCTTGGGAACATCGGTGCGCTGTGGAAGACGGATGCACCAAGCTGGGCAGCGCCCGAATCTCATTAGACGAGTGAGAGTCCATCCCTCAAGAGGTTGGCCAATCCGGGGAGCCAGAGAACGTCACAACACAGCGAAAGGAGATGCGACAATGGCGACGACAAAACACGCGGCGGTGCCGAGCCTGATGATGGCATACGGTGCTCGTTACAACGGTTTGCTTATTAAGCGATGGAGCTGAGAGGAGCGGACGATGCGTGTATTTGTCGCCGGGGCGAGCGGAGCGATCGGCGAACCGTTGATTGCGGAGTTGTTGAAGCAGGGGCACTCTGTGGTGGGTATGACAACCAGCGAGGCGCGGGCGAAGAATTTGGAGGGCCAGGGAGCCGAGGCGGCGATCGTGAACGCGCTCGATGCGCCCGCGGTGGAGGTTGCGCTGAGGCGGTCGAAAGTTGAAGTGGTAATTGACGAATTGACGTCGCTACCGAAGGAACAGAGTGAGATGGCGAAATATGCTGCCGGCGACAGGAAGCTAAGGATTGAGGGTGGAGGGAATTTGTTTCGTGCAGCGATCGCGGTCGGTGTTCGGCGGTATCTACAGCAGTCAAGCGGATTCTTCCTGAAGGCAACGGCAGGGATGCTGGCGGACGAGTCGTCTCCGTTAGATGTGAATGCGAGCCCGAGCGTGGCAGCGAGTGCGCGGACGTATACGGAGCTGGAGGCGCGGCTGTTCAGCTCAAATGCGATTGAGGGTGTGGCACTGCGATATGGATTCTTCTATGGGCCCAAGACGTGGTACTACCCCGGCGCGGCGGCGGCGAACATGGTAATGCGGCAACAGAGTGCCGTGGTGGGTAAGGGCGAGGGCGTGTCGTCGTTTGTACATATCAACGACGCGGCGATTGCAACGTTGGCGTTGCTAGCGGCGGAGCCGGGTGTGTACAACCTCGTGGATGATGACCCTTCGCCTCAGGCCGTGTGGCTGCCGGCGTTTGCCAGGTTTGTGGGTGCTCCAGTTCCCCCGCACATGAGCGAGGCGGAAGCGACGGCAATTGCAGGAGGGGATGCGGTGTACTACGCGACGAAGCTGAGTGGGACCTCGAATGCCAAGGCGAAGCGGGTTCTCGGGTGGAAACCGCGACGATTGGAGTGGCTGGAGGCGTAAGTGACGGTCGCGCCTGCCGAAGGTGGGGCTGACATATCGGCGTAACGCTCCGATTCCGCTGAAGCGATTGGCTTTTTGTCGGAAGGGAGGGCTCAGGCTGAACACGGAGCGGGACTCGGGACACCGTATTTGTAATGAGCACCGTATCGAAAGAGCTATCAATGAACATCGTACAAAAGGAGACGTCAATGAACGCGGTACAAGTGGAACAGAAGAGCTATGAGATGCCCCCCCGCGAAGGGATCAGCGTCGCGTATTTTCTCACCGTCGCCGACCTCGAGCGATCGGCTCGCTACTACGAGAAGGTCTTCGGCGCTCGCATTCTGACCATGGGTGACGGCAACGCGCCGCCGTACCTTCAGCTTGCGAATATCTGGATGATTCTGAACGTGGGGGGCGGACCGACCCCGGACAAGCCGACGGTAACGCTCAGCGTCCCCGACCCGAATCACATCAACAGCTTTATGAATTTCCGCGTCGCGGATATCCATGCGTGCTATGAACTGTGGAAAAGCCGAGGAGCCGAGTTCATCACCGAGCCGATCCCCAAGTACGGAGAGATTCGCTGCTACATCCGCGATCCTGACGGTTATATTATCGAGGTCGGACAGAGCACCGATCTCAAGTACGGTTAGCGCTCGGCCCGGATGGGATTCGGATTTAAACGGTTGCGGATGTTCTCTCGAGGCCTTCCGGGCTCTGACAACGAAAGGAATATCAGATGGACGGCCCAAATGGACCGAAAGAGACCACGCGCGTGACCGCGCCTGTCGCGTCGAACACGCTTAGTGTGAACGTTTTTACGGCGCCGGGAAAGGCTATGGTTGGCGAGCGGCCAAAGCCCTTCGGCGAAGCGCTCGGCTTTGACCCGATCACGTCGACTTTAATCTTCGGCGAGTACGACGCGGTGCTGGTGGACGCGATGGGGACAGTGGCTGAGGCCGAGGCTCTCGCGGATTGGATTGCTCTGCACAACCGCAACCTGGAGACCATCTATATAACGCACGCGCATTTCGACCACTTCTACGGGCTGAGCATTCTGCTCGACCGTTTCCCGGGCGCTCGGGCGATAGCAACGCCCAAGACGGTGGATGCCATGCAGATGTCTTTCACTCCCACAGTGGAACGGTTGGCCCGTCGGCTCTTTCCTGGGCAAGTGCCCACCAAGTTGGTTCCACCTGAGCCTTATGAGCAGGACACATTCACTCTCGAGGGCCACGAATTGCGCATCATCGAGCAGGGCCGCACCGATTGTCCCGATTCGACGTCTCTTTACGTTCCATCGATCGGCCTGATCGTCGCTGGCGACGTGGTATACAACCAGTGCCGCATGTACGTCGGCGACACCACCCCCGAGAGCCGGAAGAATTGGATCGCGGCGCTGGACCGGTTGGCGGCGCTCGACCCGGCGATTGTTGTCGCCGGCCACAAGAAGACGGGCGCGCCCGACTCTCCCTCGACGATCCAAGACACCAAGCGTTACCTGCAGGACTTCGATCGGGTGCAGAAAACCGCGACGTCCGACCAGGAGTTGTTCGATCAGATGACGGAGCTATACCCGCATTGGGTAGCCAATCAGTCGTGGTTGATGTTCGGATTCCCGCAGCCATAACCCGCATCAACCGCTGGCCCCGATTCCTTTTGCTGGCTTAGTCCTTCAAGTCAGAAACGTTCAGCTTGAGATGCGCATAGTCCGCCAGGGCAGATATCTGTTCCAGGACGAATTCGACTCTCGCTGATCGACGCTCACTGAATTGACCCACACCAAGTCTCTGGGTGGGAAGATTCATTCCGGTTTGGAGAGACAACGTCAATCTCAACTGAATGGAGAAGCCCGATGAATCCACCGAAAGTCAAGAAAACGAGCGGCACGAAAGCGACTTGGAAAGCCCCGGGTCCGGCGGAACACGGCCGGCTCGACGCTGCGGAGGTCAACCTATTGCCCGGGAGCGCCTTCGCGTTCCCGCGGTCGCGCAAAGAGCCGATGACGGATGCCTCGCATGTTCGCAACGCCATCGCGAGATTCGACCAGGTTGAGGAAGTCAGCGATGCGGAACGCGATCTGGCGTTTGCGAACATCAAGAGAGCCGCCGAGCATTTTGGTGTCCGAATGAAGGAAACGGGCTGGCGCCAGCTCGGCTCGCCGTCCCGCGGGTCGAGGCGGCCGTCTGGACGAAAATGAGATAAGGTGGATTTCCAGATTTCATGAAGCCACCATGTGACCAGGGAATAATTGAGTCGGGGTATGCCCCCAATCCGTGCGCGGCAAGAGCGGAAAGGTGGATTCTCGCGGCAGCGATCCTCGGCTCCAGCATGGCGTTCATTGACAGCACAGTCGTGAACGTCGCTTTGCCCGCGCTGCAAAGCAGCCTTGGTGGAACCGTGATTGACATGCAGTGGGTCGTAGAAGCCTACGGACTATTTCTTGGCGCGCTGATTCTCGTTGGCGGCTCGGCTGGCGACCTGTTTGGCCGCAGACGAATGTTTCTACTTGGCGTAACAGTATTCGCAGTTGCTTCTGCCGCTTGCGGTCTGGCTCCGAACATCCGCGGACTGGTCATTGCGCGGGCCGTGCAGGGAGTGGGAGCGGCGTTTCTCGTCCCCGGCAGTCTATCCATCCTGAGTGCCTCGTTCAGCGAACAGGACCGAGGGCGCGCGATTGGGACCTGGTCCGGTTTTACGTCCATCACGGCGGCCATGGGTCCAGTCCTGGGCGGCTGGCTGATCGAACACGATTCCTGGCGCTGGGTGTTTTTCATCAACCTGCCGCTTGCTGCTGGGGTGATTGCGTTTTCCCTCTGGCGAGTTCCCGAGAGTAAGAACGCGTCGAGCGGAAACATTGATTGGGCAGGCGCGTTGATCGCTACGGCAGGCCTGGGCGGTGTGGCTTACGGATTTATCGAATCCGCGAGCCTCGGCTGGGGTGCTCCGTCAGTTTGGGGGGCTTTGGCGGGTGGCACCCTATGCTTGCTCGGATTCTTCCCGATTGAATCTCGCGTCGCTTCTCCCATGGTTCCACTGGATCTATTCCGGTCACGCAATTTCGGCGGCGCCAACTTGCTCACGTTTTTCCTCTATGCCGCCTTGGGGATTTTCTTCTTCCTGTACCCGTTGGATTTGATCCAGGTACAGCATTACTCGGCGACCGCCACGGGTGCCGCCACGCTCCCGCTCATCCTGCTAGTATTCCTGCTGTCGCGCTGGTCGGGCGGACTCGTCACTCGCTACGGACCGAGGGGACCGTTGATCCTCGGCCCGTTAATCGCGGCTGCTGGATTTCTTCTCTTCGCCATACCTTCGGCAGGTAGCAGCTATTGGCGCATGTTTTTCCCGGCATTTGTGGTGCTGGGCTTGGGCATGGCTATCAGCGTTGCTCCTCTAACCACGGTCGTAATGGATGCAGTGGAACAGAGTCGCGCGGGGACGGCTTCTGGTATCAATAACGCTGTCGCCCGAGTCGCGGGACTTCTTGCCATTGCCGTCCTGGGAGTGGTGATGGTAAACGCGTTCAGCTTCCGCCTGAATCGCAGCTTGCAGGGTCTGGCTATTCCGCCGTCTGCGATGCAGGACCTACGGGCGAACGAGATAAGGCTCGCAGCATTGGCGGTTCCGGCTGGGATGAATGCCGAAATGGCGGCTGCGGTCAGAGGTTCCGTCGAACGAGCCTTTGTATTCGCGTTCCGGCTCGCCATGATGATCTGTGCAGGCCTCTCTATCGCGAGTTCATCGTTCGCATGGCGAATGATAGCCTCGCCCAGTTCCATGGGAAAGCAATTGCAGGTGTCTGGAGCGAGGCAGCAGGGGTGATCGATGCCATGAATGACGACTCAGAACAGCGGCTGGATTCTCGAGAGGGAATTGGGGTGGGCGATGGGATTTGAACCCACGACATTCGGAGCCACAGTCCGACGCTCTACCAACTGAGCTACGCCCACCAGAACGTTCCGTAGTTTACTACCAACGTGCGTTTGGGTCACTATCGCGTCGCAATGTAAAAAGTTGGCGCGGATCGTTATTGTTCTTTGATTCCTTCGTACTGAGGCAAAGCGAGCCCTGTGCCTTTGCTTAATATCGGAAAGGCTGTGACGGAACTGACCCCGGGGGAGGAGATTTTCTCCGGCCTTTTCTAGCTTCCGTCGGCGGCTCGTGCCGCTTGCAATCCCTCCTAAGAGGAATAGAATTGGTTGAACAGGCATGTGGGGGACATTCAGGCTGTTTCAACCGGGTGCAGTGCAGGTGTGCTGATGTGCCGGGAAGACGCAGCTAACTCATTGCAAACAAAGTATCGGGCGCCCATTTACTTGATGCGACTATGCGCGTAATTATGCATCTAACACTGGGGGGCGGTAATCATAGGCGAGCTTTGGGTTTAGCTAGGACCAGGGCAAGTATCCCGGGCGGTGCGAGGATAACGCGATGAAAACGGCAATTGGGGATTTGGCGAAGGCGAGCGGTTCGGCGGCAGAAACGCGCCGGCATCTTTTCTATGAGACGTCGCATTCTCCGGCGTTGTCCGATCTGGTGGGCTACGAGAACGCCAAGGACATCATCGACTTCTGCTTCATCGCCAATCCGTATTACCCCACGCCCGAGATGCTCGACGACTTGCAGCGCAATTTTCCGAACCTGATCAAGAGCTATCCTTCGAGCAGTCCGCTCATGAGCCAGCAGAATCTGGCGGCGGTGCTGAATGTGAATCCGGACAATCTGGTGATCGGCAACGGCGCCACGGAACTGATCGCCCACATCGACACTACGCTCATCGACCGCATCGCGCTGCCGATTCCCACATTCGGCGAGTACATCGAAAAATTGAAAGACCAGCGCGACGCGGAAATGTTCGCGCTCGATCCCGACCAGCGTTACGAACTGCGGCCGATCGACTACATGCGCTGGGTCCACAAGCGCAATATGAGGGCGCTGCTGGTGATCAATCCCGGAAATCCCACCGGACAGCTGATCCCGTTGGAAGAGATGATCGACTTCATGCACGAGGCGCACGATCTGGAACTGGTGATCGTGGACGAATCCTTCATCGACTTCGCCGGCGAGGAAATTCCGAGCCTCTTGCAGGTGGCGGACCGGTTCTCGAATCTTTTGATTGTGCGCAGCATGAGCAAACACTGCGGTGTTCCGGGCCTGCGCCTGGGATATTGCTACAGCGCGAATCTTTTCGTGCTGAACCGGCTGAGGCGCTTTATTCCCACGTGGAATCTGAATACCCTGGCGCAATATTTCCTCTCGCTTCTGCCGGCCACGGACTCCGAGTACCACGAAGGCCGCAAGCGCCTGATCGGCGACGTGCGCTGCCTCTACAACAGCCTGAGCGAAATCCCCGCGCTCGACGTTTATCCCACCGGCGCGAACTTCATTCTCTTCAAGATCAAGAACGGCATGACCGCTACAGAGATGCAGGCGCGGCTGCTTGATGAACACCAGATGTACGTGCGCGATTGTTCGAACAAGATCGGGATGGACGATTTCCACATCCGCGTGGCCTCGCAAGGCCGCGAAAAGGACGCCCGCCTGGTGGGAGCGCTGCAGATTCTGACGCGATGAAACATCCCGCAGTCGTTGTCGTAACACGCCGGACTGTCCGCAAGAACAAGTACATCGACTACGTGGGCGAATATCATCTCGAACTGCTGATACGGATGCGCATTTTTCCGCAGATGGTTCCCGTTGTTGAAGGGACTCCCTCTTTGCTGCCGCAGTACATGGATGGCATGAAAGGCTTGTTGCTGGTGGAAGGCGAAGTTGTGGAGCCGAAACGCTACAAGCCCCCTGCAGCCAGCCTCAGGTACCTCGAAAAAACGCATCCGCTGAAAGACGACATCGAGATTCGCCTGATCCGTCACGCGTTGCGCAAGCGTCTTCCCATCCTGGGCATTTGCCGCGGATCGCAGTTAATCAATGTGGTTTGCGGAGGGACGCTTTACGTGGACGTGCAGAAGGAGAAGAAATCCCACGTGAGACACATTGATTATCATAATTACGACACGTATCGGCACCCGGTCGGCATCGTTCCAGATACTCCTCTGGCAGGCTGGTACGGCGCGGAAACGATTCGCGTGAACAGCTATCACCATCAGGGAATTCGCGAATTGGCTTCCCGCTTCGGCCCCATGGCCCATGCAAAAGACGGGCTTATTGAGGCGTACTACGATCCGAAAGCTGATTTTGTGGTGGGTTTGCAATTCCATCCCGAACGCATGCTGGCGGAGTATGCTGGGAATCTGCGCGTGTGGAAGGCTTTCGGAAGCGCGGTGCATCGCGCTTCCGGTCGCTGAGCCATCGCGCGGCAACCTTTTGCCGCCGCTTCAAATCTATTTCACCTTCACCGGGAAAAGCCCTAAGATGGTGTCTATAAGGCAGCCGGCTATGTGCGCGCGCCACACCCTCGCGTTCCTTGCAGCATTCGCAATGT
>JBEKTG010000077.1:0-10439 GCA_049516275.1 Candidatus Acidiferrales bacterium | reverse complement strand
GCTGGCTCAGTCTTTCAGACCACGTTTGGTGGTGGCAACGCCGACGCGTTTGTAACGAAGCTGAACGCATCGGGAACGCCCGTTTATTCGAGCTATCTTGGCGGTACGAATACCGACGTCGGATACGGAATCGCTGTCGATACGAGTGGTTCCGCCTACGTTGCGGGGCAGACGTGTTCCCAGGATTTCCCGCTCGCCAATCCTCTCCAAGCGGGTCCGGGCGGTAACTGCGATGCGTTCATTTCGAAAGTCAGCACACAGGGAGGAATTTCGCTCACGCCTGCCGGACTCAGCTTCCCCGGCCAGAGCTTGAACACTACCAGCACTCCCCAGACCATCACACTGGCGAATATCTTCGACACCGGTACAACGTCGGTTACGGTTTCAAACGTTGTGGCCACGGGCGATTTCGCCGAGACGAACACGTGCACCGCCGCCCCGATTCCCGCGGGAGCCAATTGCGCCATCATGGTCACGTTTAGTCCCACCGGTGCCGGAATTCGCAAGGGGACGATCACCATCACGGATACCGCTCCCGGGAGCCCTCACGTAGTGAATTTGACGGGCAACACCTCGTCCCTCCTTCTTTCGCCGTCGAATCTTAATTTCGGCACCCAAAACGTGGGCGTGGTTAGCACTCCTCAGGCTGTCACGCTTACCAACGGCGGCGCGACGACGCTAACGGTTTCCAGCATTACCGCGAGCGGGGATTTCGCGGAAACGAACACCTGCTCGGTGCCGCTCGTTGCCGGCACAAACTGCGCGATTCTCGTTACCTACAAGCCTTCGACGGTTGGCGCGGGCATCGGCGCCCTGGTTATTTCCGATAACGCACCCGGCAGCCCGCAGATCATCCTCCTGAAAGGAAATGGGGGCACGAACTCTCCGAATTTCTCGCCCTCAACAACCAGTCTTTCTTTTGGGAATCAGACTGTCGGAGTCGCGAGCGGCCCGCAATCCGTTACCGTGACGAACAATGGCGGCGCCACGCTGACGATCTCAAGTATCACAGCCAGTGGTGATTTCACACAGACGAATAGCTGCTCCACGCCACTGCCGGTGGGAACGAACTGCATTATCAACGTCACGTATAAGCCCTCAGCCGTCGGACCAGGCTTGGGCGCAGTGACGATCGTCGACAACGCTCCCGGCAATCCTCACAGCATTCAATTGTCGGGCACTGGTATCCAACCGGTCCCGGGAATCACTCTGGCACCCACGAGCGTTGCTTTCGGAAATCAACTGGTGGGGGTCGCGAGTATTCCACAGGCCGTTACCGTGACAAACACCGGCACCGGAACGCTGAACATCTCAAGCATCACGGCCAGCGGTGATTTTTCTCAGACCAATAGCTGTTCCGCTCCCCTTCCGGCCGGCACCAACTGCATCATCAACGTCACCTATAAGCCTTCCGCGATTGGGTCAGGCATAGGCGCGGTGACCATCGCAGATAACGCCCCGGGCAATCCTCACAGCATTCAATTGTCAGGAACCGGCGTTGTGCCTGGAATCACTTTGACCCCTGTCAATCTTGTATTTCCGAGTCAACTTGTGGGGGTCACAAGCGCGCCGCAAACGGTTACCGTGACGAACACCGGCACGGGAACGCTGAACATCTCGAGCATCACGGCCAGCGGTGATTTTTCTCAGACCAATAGCTGCTCGGCTCCGCTCCCGGTAGGTACCAACTGCATCATCAACGTCACCTACAAACCGTCGGGTACCGGGCCCACGAGCGGTGCCGTCACAATTACCGACAACGCTCCTACCAGCCCCCAAAGTATTTCGCTATCCGGAACCGGCGCTCCCGCTGTGCCCGCCGTCACGGTGACGCCCACGAGTCTGAGTTTCGGCAATCAGCCGATTGGCGTTGTCAGCACACCTCAAAGCGTCACAATCACCAACAGCGGCACTGGCACTTTGACGATTTCAAGCATCAGCGCCAGCGGCGATTTTGCGGAGACCGATGCATGCACGGCTCCTCTTCCCGCCGGGACCAACTGCTTGATGAACGTAACGTACAAACCATCGGGCGCGGGTGCTAGCGTCGGCGCGATCACCATCACCGACAATGCCGCCGGAAGTCCCCATACCGTGCACCTCACCGGAACTGGCGTTTCTTCGGGCTTCAGCTTTTCAGTGCCCTTAGCGAGTGCCACCGTATCGGCTGGGCAGATTGCCACGTACACGCTCACGATCACGCCGGTTGCCGGATTCTCTCAACCCGTCGCGATCACCTGCGGAAATTTGCCTCGTGACGCAACCTGCACGATCTCGCCCAACCCCGTCACCATCACGGGCACAGCGCCTTCGACCGTCACAATCAGCGTCTTGACCGGGCTTCGGACTTTTGTGCCGGGGAGCCGGCAAAAGATCGATCCCCTTGGGACACTTCGGCGCGTGACCAATCCCTGGGCCGTTCCGATCGTTCTAGCCTTCGCGCTGGCGATTGTGGCCATGACGCGGCGGCGCCCAGCTCTCGCGGTTTTCGGCCTTGCAGCCGCCTTGCTGCTGGTTTCGGCGGGTTGCGGCGGAGGAGGCCAGGCTGGCGTACCGGCCGGAACACCGGCCGGGGCCTATCAGATCACGGTCACGGGAACAGCGGGATCCCTGACGAACTCGACGACGCTTACTTTGCAGGTCAATTAGGCCCACACAAAAATAACCGCGGCCACCGCGAGGAGACGACTCAATGAAGCGATTGATGTGGATAGTTCCTGCAATCTTTGTGCTGTGCATGACGGCTCAAGCCCAGGATGTCCCGGCGTGGGATGTGTCCGGCGGGTTCTCGTACCTGAAGGCCAACCTCAACGGCACGAGTTTCAATCTTCCGGGAGGCGGCGGGGCGCTCACCGAATACGTGAACCCGTGGTTTGGCGGGCGGCTGGAGGTCAACGGATACAGCGGTACCGAGGCGGGAAAGAGCGTCTCGGCACAGACGGTCACGTACGGGCCGGTTTTCTCCTACCGGCGACTCGAGAAGGTGGTTCCGTTCGGAAATTTCCAGATCGGCGCGATCCACGCCAGCACGGGATACCTGGGAATCTCGGAGTCTGCTTTCAAGTTTGATATGACGGGCGGCGGCGGTCTCGACATCAACATTAACGACAGGGCCGCGGTTCGCGCAGAAGGCGATTACGTGATGACGCGCTTCCTCGACCTCCGGCAGGACAACCTGCGATTCTCAGTGAGTCTCGTGATTCACTTCGGGCACAAATAAGCTCTCGGCAGCGAAGTTATCTGCCTGCGTAAGACGGCGAGGATATTCTTCACATCAGCCTTGAACCGAACACCCCCTTTATCTGAGCGGTGGAAACCGGCGCAGGCGGGGGCGCGTCTATTGTTAGAATTTCCGCGACGGGGAACACGCAACACGGGCATAATGGCGCATGGTGGGTTTGGGCCCGTGAGGCGCCGCGGAGGTGCCTCGCCGGAGGTGCCTCGCTGGGGGTGCCTCAATCGATGCGCTTGAAATCCAAGGGGGGGATATGAGTTCGTACCGCAGGCTTTTGGCAGCGATTTTCTCGTTTGTGCTCCTGGGCTCGGCTTGTTATAGCGCGACGATCACCGGAACGGTGAAGGGACCCGACGGCGCCGCGTTTCAGGGCGCGTTCGTCCAGGCGCAGAATGCGCAGACGCACATGACCTTCATGGCCCTCTCCGACAGCCAGGGCCGCTACCGCGTGGAGAACGTGCCCGCCGGAGATTATCGCGTGGGAATCCGCGCGCCCGGCTATCGCGCCGACGCGCAAACCGGCGTGAAAATTGCCGCCGGGCAGGATAGCTCCCTCGATTTCGCCCTTCAGACCGGCCGCGTGCGCTGGAACGATATCTCCGTTTATCAGGCCGGCAAGCTCTGGCCCGCCGCGCCCGCCAAGGACAAAATTTTCAACACCTGCTTCACCTGCCACGCCTTCCAGACCCGCATGGCTTCCATTACCCGCGACGCCGACGGCTGGCAGGACCGCGTAGCCTTCATGCGCACCGCGATGAAGTTCGGGCTTGAGGATCGCGTAACCGACTCGGAAGCTGACATGATCGCTTCCTACCTCACCAAGCTCTTTGGACCCGACTCCGTGCTGCCGAAATCCCCCGCGGACATGCCCGAATATAAGGGCACGGTCCGCCCGTTCAGCAGCGACGCGATGAACATCGAATACGTGGAATACGACATGCCCGGCCCCAGCATGATGCCCTTCAGCGCGGCCCCCGGCAAAGATGGCTATCTCTGGATCCCCGACTTCGGCGTGGCCAACAAAATCACCCGGCTCGATCCCAAGACCGGCGCCACCGAAAGCTTCACCGTTCCCAATATCGGCACCGCGGCCATCCATTCGGCGGTCGAGGCGCCCGACGGCAAGGTGTGGCTCACCGAACAGGGCACCGACAAGCTCGGCGTATGGGACCCGCAGACCAAAACAATTACCGAATATCAGGACCGCAAGATCCCCGGGCAACTGGGCTACGCGTCCGGTTCCAAGCACACGCTGCGCTTCGATGGCGCCGGCAATGTGTGGTTCTCCGGCGCGCCCCTGGGAAAATTCGATCCCAAGACCAAGGAATACTACGCCAGTCCGGAAATCGGGCACGCCTACGACGTGAAGGGCGACAAGGACGGCAATATCTGGTTCACCAAGACCGACACCGATCAGTTTGGCATGGTCGATTACAAGACCCTGAAGGTTTCCATCTATTCGCCGCTCACGAAGAATTCCTTTCCGCGGCGCATCGAGATCGACCCGAAGACCGGCATCGTCTATTCCGGCGAATTCCGCGGCGGCAAGATGCTGCGCTTCGATCCCAAGACGAAAGACGTGAAGGAATTTGACTTGCCCGGCCCGGAGCCCACTCCCTACGGCATGGGAATCGACTCCAACGGCGGCGTCTGGTACGCGTCCTACAACATGGATGTGCTGGGACGCTTCGATCCCAAGACCGGAAAGGTCACCGAATATCCCTTCCCGCATTCGGAGAACACCATCCGGGAGATGTTCCTCGATAACGACGGGCGCATGTGGTACGGCACGCCCTCAAACAATAAAGTCGGCTACTTCTATCTGAAGGGCTCGACGGGGGCGGGAAACCCGGCCTCCGGCAGGTAAGCAGCCTGAACCATCGCAGTCGTAATCTGAATGGCAATCCGAGCCGGACGCAACGTATCGCGTCCGGCTTTCTTTTTTTTGTCTTCAGCGGGCGAAGGGTGTGGTACGTCAACGAGTGGGAGTCGGAACGTGAAGGTGGTAGATCGATCCCATCAATCCAAAAACGTTCAGCAGCCATACCACCACACAAATCACCACCACGGCGTTCAGGATGGATTTGATGGAGCCTGCCATCGGGATAAACGAGTTCACCAGCCACAGCAGCACTCCGACGACGATCAGAACCAGCACAACCTGCACGAGCGGCATAGCGTCACCTCGAAAAGAAGAATCTTCGCCGGCAGACCTTTTCGGAGCGGTCTGCCGGGATGGAGGCAGGCGTAAGAGCCTGTCAAAACGTCACAGACGGCCAAGCAACAGCAACACCAACAGCACCACGAGAATCAGGCCCAGCCCGCCGCTCGGGTAGTAGCCCCACCCGCGGCTGTAGGGCCAGGTCGGTAGTCCGCCAACCAGCAGCAGAAGCAAAATGATCAGTAGAATTATCATCGCGTTATCCCTCCTGAGGGTTTTCAACCAACAAGGGCCGCTACGAAATTTTCCCGCTGCATCCCGGATGGTTACACTTGCAATCGATATCCGGCGTGTCTTCCATGGCCTCGCATTCCACGCTGCAATACTTCCCCGTGGTCACCTTGCACGTGCAAGGCGGGTGCGCGCACTTCTCGCTTTTATTAGCTGCCACTGGCATCTCCTTTAGTAGCCGCAACGGGCCTCTGCCGGGCCATTTTGACAATTTGTCCAACCATCAGCACAAGCCCCAGAGTGACCACAGCACCGATCAACGCAACCGGCATCCGCACCGCAAAGAACGCGTACATGCCCAGCATAATTAAAGCGCTGCCGATCATTGCCAGCATCGAAAAGCTCCTCAATTCCCACACAGCATAGGCTGGGTCATTTTCGGGAGATATACGGAGAAACCATCACTGCGGAAGCGGACTCTCTGTAGGCTAGACGCTACGTTTCAGAGGTAAAAAGCGGCAAAATTCGCGAAGAAAATTTCGTCAGTCTTTGGAAACCTGCGCTCCGCGAAGACGCTCTATCGTCGCAAAAAATTCGGGAAAGGAAACACCCACGCAATCGGAGTCGCGAATCACCGTCTCGCCTTTCGCGCCGAGGGCAGCCACCGAGAGCGCCATGGCGATGCGATGATCGCCATGGGGCTCGATCTTCGCTCCGCGCAAGGTTCCCGCGGACCGCCCGGCCACGCGCATGCCGTCCGGAAATTCCTCCACTTCAGCGCCCATGGCTCGCAAACCCTCGGCAAGCGTGGCGATTCGGTCGCTTTCTTTCACGCGCAACTCTTTGGCGTCGTGAATCTCAATGCCCTTCTCGGTGAACGGGCCGAGCGCGGCCAGCATCGGAAGCTCATCGATCATTTCCGCCACCTGCGCCCCGGAAATCGCTCCACCGACGAGCGGCGCGTAGCGCACGGCCACGTCGCCCACCAGTTCCCCGTTTCGCAACTGCACCGAGGCGATGTGAACCGGCGCCCCGATCGAGATGAGGAAGTCGATCACCCGCGCCCGCGATGGATTCAGCCCGACGTTGTGGAGCATCAGCGAGGATTCCGGCAGCACCAACGCCGCGGCAATCAGAAAAACTCCGCCGGAGAGATCTCCGGGCACGGTGAGCTGGCGGCCCGTAAGCTTAGGCCGCGGATGAATGCGCAGCGTGCCGCGCTTGCCCTCGATATCCGCGCCAAACTCGCGCAGCGCAACTTCCGTGTGGTCGCGCGTGCACACGGACTCGCGCACCGTGGTCACGCCGTCTGCAAAAAGCCCGGCCAGCAGAATCGCCGACTTTACCTGCGCGCTCGGAATGGGCGTCGTGTAATCGATGGCATGCAGGTGGCCGCCGCGGATTTCGATGGGCGCGCGGTCGCCCTCGCGGCTCTCGATCTCCGCGCCCATCTGGCGAAGCGGTTCGATCACGCGCCGCATGGGCCGCTTCCGGAGAGAGTCGTCTCCCGTGAGTGTCGATGTGAATGGCTGCCCGGCCAGCACTCCCGCAAGCATCCGCATCGTGGACCCGGAATTTTCGGCATCGAGAGGACGCCGCGGTTCCTTCAAACCGCCCAATCCCACGCCCGCCACGCGCACGAGCCGGTCGCTTACTTCAATTTCGACGCCCAGCCTCCGCAGGCATTCGAGAGTGCTGCGGCAATCGGCGGCCGAAGCATAATTCGCGATCTCGCTCTTCCCTTCCGCCAGCGCGGCGATGATGGCGTAACGATGCGAAATCGATTTATCGCCCGGCAGCTCCACAACTCCGTCGATGCTGCCTCCCGGCGTGATTGTCTTTTTGGCCATGGCGGAATTTTATCATGCGACCGGGCTTCCGCCCGGCCACAATCCCGCCGTCAGAATCCGCCGGCGGCGTAATTTTTCTTGTGTCCCTCAATCAAGCTTTTTCAGGATGCCCTGCAGAACAGCGAGCTTGCCATCGATGGGGCCCGTCTTAAGAGCATGTATATCCAGGCCGAGTATTTTAGCGATCAGCGGGTAGACGTTCACGTTCTCAAAAGGAGCGACCGTCGTCCCCGGCCGAATATCCGGCCCGGCCGCCACGAAAATCGCCTTCATTTCTGGCAGGATCGCGGGATCGAAGCCGTGCGCCCCAGCGCTTGGATTCCGGTTGTCGGACTTTGCGCTCACACGAATTTCGAACGGCCCTGTCTGGATGACAACCGGATCCCCGGCGCGCGGATTGCCGTCGAAATGCAAGTGCTCGGGCACGTGGTCGCGCCGGTACACCTGGAACTTTTCACTCTTCCCACGCAACGACTCGAGGACTTTCTGGGCATCCGCGTCCGATTTTGCATACATCAGTTGCCCCTCGCTGTCCTCGAGAAGAGAATCGTCGAGCCCCATTTCGTCCAGGGTAACCCAACCGCCTCGCACGGTCGCCATGCCG
This sequence comes from Candidatus Acidiferrales bacterium, assembly GCA_049516275.1. Taxonomy (GTDB): domain Bacteria; phylum Acidobacteriota; class Terriglobia; order Acidiferrales; family UBA7541; genus Palsa-295. The sequence continues at coordinate 2,358 of JBEKTG010000077.1, read as the reverse complement.
TGATCCGCAACCACAATCACATCCACCGGCAGCTTCAGGGCCGCGATACCCGCCGATAATCTGCCTAACTCGCGATCCACCTCGTGAACCGCATCGGCCAGCTGCGGACTGTCTGGTCCGTACTGATGGCCGGCATGGTCTGTATCGCTGAAGTAGAGCGTGAGGAAATGAGGACGCCGGGCCGCCGGCAGCCGAAGCCAATCCAGTATCTGATTCACGCGCTGTTCGTTGGGAAATTTGTCGCTGTATCGCGCGTAGTAGGAAGGCCGCACTCCCTGGATATCCGCCTCCGACCCGGGCCAGAAAAAGCACGCCGCCCGCATGCCCTGTTGTTCGGCAAGAACCCAGAGCGGCGTTCCGCCGTACCAGCTTCCATCTTTAACCGTCGATGCGTCCTTGTAGCTATAGACCTGCTTGCGAGCCGGATCGTAGAACGTGTTGGCGACGATCCCGTGATGTTCCGGGTAAAGGCCGGTGACGACCGTGTAATGGCTCGGAAAAGTGATCGAAGGAAAGGCGGGAATCATCCCGTCGGGTGCGCTGGCCCCCCGCGAAGCTAGCTCGAGCAGGGCTTTCGCGCCGTACCGTTTCGCGTAATCGTAACGAAAGCCATCCAGGGAGACCAGAATTACGTAGGGCTTAGCGACCTGGCTCGGCGCGTTGGGGCCGTGATCGACGGTAACAACGGAACTGGTTTCCTGCGCCGCGGCCGCGAAACCGGCCGCACACAGAAGCAAAACCAGAGCAGAAATCCGCAGTCCAACCCGCCTCAACCGATAGCGTTGCACCAGCAAATTCTAGCACGCTGGTGGAACCGGTTTGGGATTACGGGGAGAAGCCAAACTGCCGGTGCCATCCGTGCGGAGCTAGGCCAGCTGCGGGAGCAATGTTTTCGAAGAATTCTGGCCCGATATCAACCCCAAATTCCTTGACGAACGCTGATCGCGGGGAATCAACGGACTGGCAAACCCTTAATTCTGTATGTCTTGAAGAATTCACATAGTACTTACAACTTCCTAACAGCTTGCGGGTTAGGATTGCTTAAAGACAGAGTTTCCGGGCCCACCCCCGGAATTCTCGCACACCCCCGAAGGCGACTGCACCCCGGTCGCCTTCTTCTCTTTTGTAGCTGTAAACGCGCGATGGGCCTATGCCCCGATATAGCGTGCGTACAGCGAGCGCGCGATGGCAGGATCCTGCGTGCCTTTTACGATCGCCCGACCGTCGGCAAAAACGGTTATCTCGTAAGGCGGCACGCCGAAACGCAGCAGAAAATCGTTGCTCCGCACCTCGGGCGAGGCGGACGCCAGGCGCCGGGCCAGATCACCCAGATCGAGCCTCCGGCCGCGTTCGTGGATCTGCACGGAATCGCGGCCGCACATGGTGATGTGGGGCTGGGCTTCCCCCTCCAGAAAAATAAATTCCCTGCGCGCGCAGGCCCGGCAGCTCGGGTTCCGGGCCACGCGGAGCGATTGGAATTTTCCGCTCCACACGTCGCAGGAAATCAACCGCCCGTGCAGCGCCTCGGGCTTCCCTGCCAGCAATTTCATCGCTTCAGCGGCCTGCACCGAGGCGATCACGCCCACGGCGGCGTTGAGAATTCCGGCCGTGTCGCAGGTGGCCTCCGCGCCAAAGGCCTTCGCCCCCTCCTCGCCTTCTAACAGGCAAGCGAGGCACGGTGTTTCGCCGGGACGAATCGTCATGGTGACGCCGTAACTCCCCACCGCAGCCGCATAAATCCAGGGAACGCCGAGCGAGATCGCCGCGTCGTTTACGAGGAGGCGAGTCTCGAAATTGTCGGTTCCGTCAAGAATCAGCTCAAATCCCGCGAGCAGGTCCGAGGCATTTTGCGGCGTGAGGTCCGCGACCATCCCTTCGACATGCGGGTCCGAGTTAATGGCCCGCAGTCGGTGCTCCGCGGCCACCGCTTTCGGCAGCGACTGAGCCGCATCGGACTCCTCGAACAGCGTCTGCCGCTGCAAATTCGAGACTTCGACGAAATCGCGGTCGATGATCCGCAGGCGCCCCACGCCGGACCGCACGAGGAGGTTCGCCACCACCGTCCCGAGCGCTCCGCAGCCCACCAGTACGGCGCTCGACTGGAGAAGCCTCTCCTGGCCAGACTCGCCCAGCCCCGCAAAAAGCACCTGGCGGGAATATTTTTCGCGTTGTGCCGGAGTCATTGCAATATCCCTTGTGGACAACATGATAGCGCCTTTTCGCAGCGGGCAGGCAACGCGGCTGTGCTAACCTTTGCTCTCACCTTAGGCGCATGAAAACAACGGGTAAACGGCAGTTCCAGAAAGCCTGCGCGGTCGCGCGAATCGTCGCCTGCGTCGCAGGAGCAATGGCCTGCCA
>JBEKTG010000076.1:0-10548 GCA_049516275.1 Candidatus Acidiferrales bacterium | reverse complement strand
GCTCTCCAATGGGAACCCCATCCACGACACCATCGAGATGTTCGAGAATTTGCGCGGCCAGGTGGAGGCGCATGGCGCGAAGCTCGAAGTGCTGGGCGTGGCTACCACGGGCTACGCGAAAGACATCCTGAAGGACGTGCTGAAGGCCGACGTGGGCCTGGTGGAAACGGTCGCGCACACCGAATCGGCGCTCAAGTTCTACGAAGATCCGCACGTGATCGTCGACGTGGGCGGGCAGGACATCAAGCTCATCATCCTGAAGGACGGCCGCGTCAAGGACTTCAAGCTCAACACGCAGTGCTCGGCCGGCAACGGGTACTTCCTGCAATCGACCGCCGAAGGATTCGGCCTGAAGGTGGAAGACTTCGCCGACCTCGCGTTCGGCGCGCAGTCCATGCCGATGTTCGGGTATGGCTGCGCCGTGTTCATGCAGTCCGACATCGTCAATTTCCAGCGGCAGGGATGGCAGGCGCAGGAAATTCTGGCGGGTCTTGCCGCCGTTCTGCCGAAGAACGTTTTCCTCTACGTGGCCAGCATCCCCAACCTGGCCGCGCTCGGCTCGCGTTTCGTGCTGCAGGGAGGGACGCAGAACAATCTCGCCGTAGTGAAGGCCGAGGTGGATTTCATCCGCAGCAGCTTCCGCGCTGCCGGCAAGCAGCCGGAGATCATCGTCCACGAGCATTGCGGCGAATCCGGCGCGATTGGCGCGGGCGTGGAAGCAGTGCGCCTGTGGCGCAACGGCATGCGTACCACGTTCATCGGGCTCGACGCGGTCCGCAAGATCGAATACCGCACCACGCGCAATGAAGACACCCGCTGCAACTTCTGCAAGAACACCTGCCTGCGCACGTTCATCGACATCAAGACAGACATGCTGATGCCCTTGCCCGTGACGCCGGCGAAGAAAAAAGCCTCCAAGGTGCCGCTGCAGGCGAACGAGCAAAGGCTGATCATCGCCACCTGCGAAAAGGGCACGGTGGAAGACGTGAACGACATGAAGGGCATCAAGGCGGGCCTCGACCAGATCAAGGACGCGAATCCGAACTTCGTCGACATGGCCGCGCACGAGGTGTTCCGGCCGCAGAACTCGAAGGTGGTCGCCGACCCGATCCCATCACGTGGCTGGACGAAGGCCGCCAAGGAACGCATCGAGCGTATGGAGGCGCGCCCGGAGATCCGCATCGGCATCCCGCGCGTGCTGAACGCCTATGTCTACGCGCCGCTCTTCAACGCGTATTTCGAGAGCCTCGGCCTGCAGCCGGAGAATATCGTCTACTCCGATTACACCACGCCCGAGCTCTATCGCGCGGGCTCGAGCCGCGGGGCCATCGACCCGTGCTTCCCGGCGAAGATCGGCATCCCGCACGTCTACAACCTGATCCAGGTGAAGCACCGCAAGAAGCCGCTCGATGCGATCTTCTTCCCGATGGTTGACGTGCTGCATTCGCCGCTCGTGAAGCTCACGGGAACCAACGCCTGCCCCACGGTGACCGCCACGCCAGCCACCGTGAAGGCCGCGTTCACCAAGGAAAACAATCTGTTCGCGGAAATCAACGTGAAGTACATCGACCCGATCCTCAACTTCGCGGACAAAAAGCTTTTCGCGTTCCAGATGTACGACTCCCTGAAAGAGCTTCTGGGCCTGTCGGAAGCCGAAAACGACCGGGCCATCGAAGCCGGCTACGCGGCGCTGCAGAATTACGAATCGGGCATCCGCAAGCGCGCCCGAGAGGTGCTCGACCAGCTCGAACGCGAAGACCGCATCGGCATCGTGATGCTGGGGCGCCCGTATCACCACGATCCGGGGTTGAACCACGAAATCATGGAGGAGTTCCAGAAGCTCGGCTACCCGATCTTCTCGCAAAGCACTCTTCCTTTGGATCAGGACATGCTCGAGCGGCTCTTCGGCGAAGAAGTCCGCGCCGGGGTGATCAGCCACGCGCTGGACATTTCCGACTCGTGGAAGAATTCTTATTCGTGCAGCACCAACCACAAGGTGTGGGCGGCGAAGTTCACCGCGCGGCATCCCAATCTCGTGGCGCTCGAAATTTCCAGCTTCAAGTGCGGCCACGACGCGCCCATCTACGGCGTGATCGAGAGCATCATCGAGAATTCCGGCACGCCCTATTTCTGCTTCAAGGATTTGGACGAGAACAAGCCCTCCGGCTCGATCCGAATCCGCGTGGAGACCATCGACTACTTCCTGCGCCGCTACCGCGAACAGGTCATCAAGCGGCGCAAGTCCGAGGACGAAATCAGCGCGAAGCTAGCGGAACTGGAAGCGCAGCTCCGCCAGCAGACGGAGCAAAGGCAGGAAGTCGCGGCAGACTAAGCGGCGGCAAGCGAAGTATTGGCTCGTGGCCGAAACGAGAGAGCGCGATGTTCGTGGCACAGGCACTCCTGCCCGTGTGCTTAGCAGGAAATTAGCCGCGAGAGTTAGCGCTGCCCGTAGTCGATTGTGTCGGAGCTGAGGAGTCTTTGTGGCGGCGCGCCTTCGCGCCGCCCCTGGGATCGCCAATCTCCCGATTGGCGTTGTGTCTTACCTTCAGACCTGTCTGACAACTGGCTAAGTCATTACTCAGCGGCTGACAATTAACAGAGGGGCAGAATCACAGTCGGCAGGCGACGCTTGAGGGCTTCGTTGGCGACGCGCTCGCGGGCAAATTTGACGAAAGCGTAAGCGTAGAACACGCAGGTGACCCCCGCCAGCGAACCCAGCACGATCTCCATGGTGTGTTCCTCCTCAACTTCCACAATCCCGCTCGAATGGCCAGCGTTGAGTCAGGCTACGCATTCGCCTGAAACTCTGCCATCCCCGTGATTGTGTATCGCCAATAGATAAGACGCTGTAGGTTCGCCGAGGATTCGCGAAATCGGCGCTTTTTGCAATCAAGTGAGGATGAATTGATTTGCGGCGGTGAGCGTCACGGAGTGAATTTCGTCGAAGCCTTCTTCAATCGTGGGCGGCCGGATTTTCTTGAACGTCCCGGCTACCGCAACGGCGGGTATTTTCTGCTTCAAAGCGCGCAGATTATTGCGGCGCAGGGCCTCGGCAAGAGGAGTCTCGAAGAAGTACGCGATTACGCGGAATCCCGCGGCGCGCGCAGGGAGCACGTAGCGCGCGCGGTCGCTGGCCAGCGGATTGGTATTATCCACAACGAACGATTGCTGTGCCGCGAGACACGCTTCGAGAATCAGCTGTTCGCGGCGGCGGGTTTTCAGCATGTCCAGGTTGATGCGGATGTGCGTGTCTGCGAAGCGCTCGCGATAGAAGGTGCTTTTCCCCGCGCCCTGGACTCCGATGAAAATCACGGCTTCCACCGGCGCCTAACTTTCGGCCGAAGCCTGAAGATTTCGCGGCAGCTTGGGCAGTTTGGGAGGCCGCGGACCGTGGCGCATGGCAGTCGCTACCGGCACGTAGGTGAGCTGCTCGCCGGAGCGGGCGCAGCGCAGCATGAGTCCTCCGCGGCTCATGTCCCCGCGTCCCGCAAATTCGGCGGGGAATAGCAGCCGCTCGCCGAAGATTCCGAGCAGGGGCTCGACGTATTTGGGGGTTGCCACACTCCCGAGCAGCACCACCTCGCACGCGGCGCCGATTCGCGCCAGAAGCTTTCGCGCGTCGCGCTCGAGGGGCAGGCGATAGCGCGGCTCGCCCGCTTCGATCGGGATCCCTGAAATTTGCTGCAGCTGCTCGATGGTGAGGGGAGCTTCGGGCGGGATCAAGCCGCCTCCAGCGGTAATCACGAATGCCCGTGGGTCGCCCGGTGCGCTGCCCGCGAAAGCGCGCGCGTAGGCCAGCTTCCCTCGAAAATACAGGCCGCTGATGAAGGTGAAGATTTCGCCCAGGGGTAACCCTTCGCGGCGCAGGCGCACGGCCAAATCGAACTGCGCGCGGCCACTCAGGAGCATCCTGGCGCGCACGCCGCCGGCGTTCGCAGGCGAAAGCAAAAACACACGCTGCGGCGCGGGCGGGGAAGGCTTCTCAACATTTTTCATGCGTGGTGCGGCGGTCACGATCCGCTTTGCAGCCAGTCTCGGCGATGGATTACTTTTTGGCATACTCAATTTCACGCTAGCACAAAACCTTGGGGATGCAAGCGGGCGCGGTGTTGTTGCCACGCTTGCCACGATCAGGATGCGGGCATGGTTACCCGAAGGGTGACAACTCTCTTAATTATAGTCGCGCTTGCCAAGCAGTTCAGGGGGGCGGGTCCGGCGGCGGGACGCCAACTTAAGTTTCGGAGGTCTCACGTAGGAGAGCAGGGCACTGGCCGCCATAGAGGCTCCGATCCAAGCAGCCACCGATGCTACGGCAACGAGAGCGCCTTCGCGAAAGCCCGCGGTGGCGACGAAAAATGCCAGCACCGGCAAAGACGCCCCCAGCATGATCAGCCGGTAAGGCGGGTAATAGCGAAGCCGCAGGCAGCAGATTGGGCACACGACTTCGTTCGGTTTGCCCCAACTGCTACGGAGCCATTGCGGGTCAAGCTGGGAAGCGCAATTCGGGCACTGGATCGGCCTTCTCTTCATGCGAGGTTGTTTTCCGCGATGCCGCGCGCTTCGTAATCCCGCCCAGGTCCCAATTCCGTGGCTCTCGTCCCTTTTGGATTCAATCCGAAGGCGTGACAGACTATATCGGCCGTCGCTCACAGCGCGAAGGAAAGAAGGATTGCTCGGTAGTGAAAGCAAAGAAACGGAAAATGGCCTTATTGCCGGGCGCGAAGTTCCAGCGGCGGCTGCTCGCGTGGTTTCGCCAGCATCGCCGCGAACTTCCGTGGCGGGCCAGCCGCGATCCGTACCGCATCTGGGTGGCCGAGGTGATGCTCCAGCAGACGCGCATAGCGGCGGTGATCCCGTATTACGACCGCTTCCTGGAGCGCTTTCCCACCGTGGAATCGCTGGCGCAAGCCCGCCCGCAGGAGGTGCTGAAATTCTGGGCCGGACTGGGTTACTACAGCCGCGCGCGCAATCTGCACGCGTCCGCGAAGAAGATTGTCGATGACCACGGCGGGGAATTTCCCCGCGAGCTGGATGCCGCCCTCGCGTTGCCCGGCATCGGACGCTACACGGCGGCCGCGGTTCTCAGCATTGCCTACGATGGGCCGCTGGCCGTGCTCGATGGAAACGTGGCGCGCGTTCTCGCGCGCCTTGGCGCCGTGCGAGGCGATCTGCGCGCCCCCCGGCGCTGGCAGCGGCTCAGCCAAGCGGCCGATCGGCTTCTCGCCCGGCACGCGGCGTCCGACTGGAACCAGGGCCTGATGGAACTGGGCGAAATCATTTGCACGCCGCAGAATCCACACTGCACGGAGTGTCCGGTGGCGCAGGCATGCCGCGCTTTTGCGCTCAACCTTGTTGCTAAAATCCCGGCGCCGCGGCGGAAACGCGCGCCGGTGAAAATTCAAATCGCGGCCGCGATCCTGCGCGATCCCTCCGGCCGCACGCTCCTCGTGAAAGACCCCGGCGCGCACGATGGCGTGCTGTTCTCGCGCATGTGGCAGTTCCCGGCGGTCGAAGTGAAAAGCGACGCGGCAGCGGAGCTGCGTGCGCATCTTCTCGCCACGCTGGGCGTCGCGAATACTTCGCTGGAGCCGCTGGCCACCGCCCGCCACGGCGTCACCTTCCGCAACATCACCCTGCTGCCTTTTCTTGCGAGAGTCCCGCAACTTCCGAAACGGCCGCGCGCGCGGATCGTTTTTTTGAACCGCTTCGCCAGCCTGCCCGTTTCCAGCGCCACCCGGAAAATCGCCGCGGCGGCGCCCGGTGCCGCGCAGTAGCGGATTCGCGTCGCTCGTTCCCCGCAGCTGGGCTGCGAGTGTTAGCATTGTGAATACGCCATGGCTTCCGCCGCACGCCCCAGCGCGCCGCCCCTCCCGGCGGTGCAACGCTACTTCGAGGTATCGCTGTTTTTTCTTGTCGCGACCGGCATTTACGCCATCGTGTCGACCGGCAAGCTCGATCCGCTCTCGACGTTCGCGCCCGCTGTCGCGCTGATCTACAAAGGTTTTCGCCTGTGGCGAGGCCGCGGGCCGGAACTCTCCGCGCGAGTGGCCACTTCGCTCGTGCTGGCTTACTTCCTGTTTTTCCCGGCAGACCTGTGGGTTTTCTCGCGCAATCTTTCCGCGGGCGCGCCCAACCCTGCGTTGTACGCCGGGCTGCTCTCGGCGATTCACCTGCTTCTGTTTGCAACGATTGTGCGGCTCTATTCGGCCACCACGAACCGGGACTATGCGTTTTTGGCTGTTCTGGCAGTCACGTCGATGCTGGCCTCCGCCATTCTTACCGTGGAGACGGGCTTTCTCGTGGCGTTGGCGCTATTTCTGATTCTGGCGGTGTCGACGTTTGTGGCGCTGGAGATTCGCCGGAGTTCCGCCGGGGCGGTTGCGCCGCCGTTCGAGCCGGGCTCGCCGCTCACGCGGCAACTGAATCGCGCCCTGGGCATCACGTCGGTGCTGGTGGCGGTGAGCGCGCTGGTGATCGGCGGCGTAATCTTCTTCCTGATTCCGCGCTTCACTACGGGATACCTGAGCGCGCTCAACCTGCAGCCGAGCCTGATGACCGGTTTCAGCGACGATGTTTCCCTCGGCGAAATAGGAAAGATACAGCAGAACCCCTCCGTCGTGATGCGCATTCGCATCGACGGCGACCCCACGCGAGCACAGGATGTCCATTGGCGCGGCATCGCCCTCACCAACTTCGACGGGCATCGCTGGTTTACGCCCCGGCACGACGAGCGCGTGATCGCCTCCTCCGGCGATGGAGACTACTGGCTCGAGACGAATCCCGTCTCGCGCGAGCGATCTGTGCCCCTGCGTTACACCGTGCTGATGGAGCCGATCGCGACCGATGCGATTTTCATCGCTCCGCGCGCGCTCGTCCTGAAGGGACGCTTTCAGAACGAGGCCTCGCGCCCCGGGGCGGCCCCGCGGCACGGCTATCTGGTGCAGGACGTGACCGGCTCGGTCTTTAACCCGGCCCATAACAATTCGAAGATCCGCTATGAAGGCGCGTCGAATCTTCCCACGATCCTGCCGCGCGACCTTCGCACCGCGTCCCCTGACTATCCCGAGCCGATTCGCCAGGTGTACCTGCAATTGCCGCGGCTCGATCCGCGCGTGAAGCGGCTTGCCGACGAAATCACCGCCGGCTCGCAGAACGAATACGACAAAGCCGCCAACATCGAGCGGCATTTGATGTCTCATTATGCGTACACGCTCGACTTGAGCGGGACGCACGGGGAAGACCCCCTCGCGGATTTTCTTTTCGTGCGCCGCGCCGGCCATTGCGAATATTTTGCCTCGGCGATGACGGTGCTGCTGCGCGCCGAAGGCATTCCGGCTCGCTACGTCACCGGGTTTTCACCCGGCGAATATAACGATGTGGGCGGCGATTACATCATTCGGGAGAGCGACGCGCACGCCTGGGTGGAAGTGTATTTCCCCGGCTATGGCTGGATCACCTTCGATCCCACACCTCCGGGGGATTTGAAGCACGCGGGCATTTTCGAACGCCTCAGCCTGTATTGGGATTCGTTCCAGTTCACGTGGAGTGAATGGGTGGTGAACTACGACTTCTCCCACCAGTTCACGCTGGCTGAAAACGCCCAGCAGGCCTCGCGAAGCTGGAGCGACCGCGCCCGCGACTTTTACAACCAGAGCCAGGACCGCGCCATGCGCTCGATTCTGGCCCTCGATACGAAGGCCGAGGCGTCGCCCTTGTTCCTGCCCAGCCTGCTCGTGCTGCTTCTGGCGCTGCTTTTCTACCTGCGCGGACGCTCGATGATCGGGTACCTGGTGCAGCGCTGGAGTCTTCGAGCGCGCCGCGGAGGCAATTTGACCGCCGGGCTGGCCGCGCTGGAATACAACGAAATGCTGCGCCTGCTGGAGCGCCGCGGATGGAAGAAGTCCGCCTCGCAGACGCCGCTGGAATTTGCCGCCGCGATCCCGGCTACGGACCTCGCTGGTCCCGTGGCGCGGCTCACCGAGCTGTATCAGTCCGCGCGCTTCGGCAATCATCCCGCACGGGTGGACCAGATGTCGTCACTGCTGCGACTCATCCGCAACTCGATCCGCGCGCGCAAACCTTCCGGACGTTAAGCCTTTTTTCTCTGCGAGAGTCAGCGCGCCGGTTCGGCGTGGACGGGGGTTTCCGGTTCGGCGGCGTCTTCCACCCATTTTGCCGAGAGAGCTTCGTACATCGGCAAATCCTGCAATTTTTCCAGCAGCGCTGGAGCAAGCGCGGCGCTCGAAGGTTCGCGATCTTCCGCGAGGCCCATAAAGAAGTCCTGCACGTTAAAGCGGGTTCCGTTGGCCGGTGCGTGAATTGTGCCCGGCAGCTTTCGCGCATATTGCCCGGTGGACAGGAGAAACCGGACCTTCTCGGTGTCGGCAAAATAAGGCAGGAGAATTTCGTTGCACACTTTCTGGCAGAGAGAGGGGTCTTTCAACCGGAAGATGACCTCGACGCGTTCGTAGAGATTGCGCGGCATCCAATCGGCGCTGCCCAGGTAGACCTCCGTATCGCTGCCATTCCCGAAGACGTATATCCGGCTGTGCTCCAGGAAACGTCCCACCACGCTGCGCACGCGGATACGGCTGCTGACTCCCCGCACGCCGGGCCGCAGCGCGCACGCCCCGCGCACGATCAATTCCACATGCACGCCCGCCTGCGACGCCCGGTAAAGCGCCTGGATAATGTTTTTATCGAGAAGCGAATTCACCTTGGCGACGATCATCGCCGGGCGCCCCGCCTTGGCATGCGCCGCTTCGCGGTCGATCAGGCTGACGCAATTCTTGCCGAGGTTGAGAGGCGCCACCGAAAGCGGCCCGAAATGCGCGCGCTCGGAATACGCCGTCAAAAAATTGAACACGTAATGCACCGCCTCGGTGATTTGCGGATCGCTGGTGAGCAGGCTGAGGTCGGTGTAAAAGCGCGCGGTGGACGGGTTGTAATTGCCGGTGCCGAGATGCGCGTAGCGGCGCACCTTCCCGTCGGGATCGCGCCGAACCAGCAGCGCCAGCTTGCAGTGCGTCTTCAGCCCGACGAGCCCGTGATACACCTGCACGCCGGCTTCCTGCAGGCTGCGCGCCCAGCGGATGTTCGAGGCTTCGTCGAAGCGTGCCTTGAGTTCCACCACCACAGTCACTTCTTTTTTCGCCGCAGCTTCCATCATCGCGCGCGCGATGGGTGAGTCTTCGCTGGTGCGATAGAGCGTCTGCTTGATCGAAAGCACGTCCGGATCGAGCGCCGCGCTCTCGATGAAACGCACCACCGCGGAGTAGGAATCGTACGGGTGGTGCAGCAGAATGTCCCGCTGGCGCAGAAGACTGAAGAGCGCCGGCGGATCGGGCGGCACGTCCAACTCCCGGGGCGTGAACGAGGGGAATTTCAGGTCGGGGCGCACGGTCTGGTCGTACAGATTGAACAGGCGCGACAAATTGATCGGGCCATTCACCTGAAAAACCTGCCAGGCCGCCAGCACGAAGTTCGAACGCAGGCGCTCGATAATCTCGAGGTCCGCCCCGGCTTCGATTTCCAGCCGAACCGCCGCGCCCTTGCGCCGCCGGTGAAGCTGCGAGTCCACCGAATCGAGAATGCTGCGCGATTCCTCCTCGCGCAGATAGAGATTGCTGTTGCGCGTCACGCGGAAGGGCGCCGAGGAGAGAATCTTGTAGCCGTGATACAGGCGTTCCGCGTAGGCCTGTACGATATCGTGCAGAAAAATATATTCGATCGTGCCTTCGGCCGAAGGGATGCGCAGCACTCGCGGAAGCGCCCGCGGCACTGTGACTACACCCAGATAAACCTGCGAATCCTTGCGTCGCTTCCGCAGAAGGAACGCCATACAAAGAGCCTTGTTCAGCACGCGAGGAAATGGATGCGCCGGGTCCACGGTAACCGGCGTCATCAGCGGCTCGACGCGATCGAGATAAAAGCGGTCGACCGCCTTGCGCGCCTCCGGCTTTAATTCGCGGAAGCTCCGCACGCGGATGGACTCCTCCGCCAGAGCCGGCACCAGCTTGTCGCGCCAGCAATCGTACTGGCCCTTCACAAAATCGTGGATCGAGGCGGAGAGCAGCGTGAGCACCTCGCGCGGAGCCAGCCCATCCGGCCCGGCTTCCCCTTTCCCCTGCTCGGCCTGCTGCAGAATGCCGGCGACGCGAATTTCCACGAATTCGTCAAGGTTGCTGGCGGTGATCGCCAGAAACTTCACGCGCTCGAGGACGGGATTGTGCGCGTCCAGCGCTTCGTCCAGAACGCGCTGATTGAATTGCATCCAGGAGAGATGCCGGTTTAGAAAGAGCTTTGGATTGTCGGACTGAGCGCGGCGCATGGGTGCCTCTGAGACGCCCGAGGCTACTTCAAGATTGTTACGGGCAGGTTACGCGCCGATGGAAGCCGTCTTCAGAGAATCGCGCGCACCACGCCACCCTCCACCCGCAGCGCGGCGCCGGTCGTCCCGGAAGCGAGCGGGCTGCACAGATAAACAATCATATTGGCCACTTCGTCGACCGTCTCGAATCTTTTCAACAGCGACGTGGGGCGAATCGT
>JBEKTG010000075.1:0-10553 GCA_049516275.1 Candidatus Acidiferrales bacterium | reverse complement strand
GCCGTCTTCACCCAGTCCGGCGTGTCTTTCGCGGCGTCCTTCTGAAAAAATGCCTTTTCGTCGATCCCATTAGGATAGCGGCGCAGCACCAGCGGCCGGTTCTTTAAAAAGGGAAGGATCAGCGGAGCCACGTGAAAATAGTGGGCCAGCACATCTCTCTTGGTGTAGCCGTCGGCAGGGAAATAAACCTTGTTGAGATTGGTGAGGCGCAGCCGCCGCCCGTCCACCAAGGCGATCACGTTGGCTGCCGACCCGTGCGCCAATTCCTCGGTGATCGCCGCGTCGGTCGCGAGTTCCGGCTCGCTTGACGCACCGGGACTCGGACGCGCGGCAGGCTTTAGCGCCGCCCGTGGTTTTACTTTCGCGTTCGCCTTTTTTGTTCGCTTCATTACAGGCTGCCTTTCTGCCTCTACTTGGGTTTCCGACTTGGTTTCGGTCTCCGGCGTGTAGCTAGGCGGATGCGCCTCTGCCGAAAACGTGCAGGCTTTCGGATCGCGACCATCCTCTAGCCCCAGAAAACGCGGCGCACGCAGATGGCGGTCCTGCGTCCACTCCGAGAACTTCACCCGCGCTACCAGCTCCGGCTTCACCCAGAAGGCCTGCTCCCTTGTCGATGGCCTCTCCGCAAAGGGGCATTCGCTCTTTTTCAGCTTCTGCAGCTTGTTCCAGATCATTCGCTGCGTTTCAACCGAAAACCCGGTGCCGACGCCGCCTATGAATGCAAGCTTGCCGTTGTCGTAGAGACCCGCCAGGAGCGCCCCAAAGTGCTCGCGAGCCCCGCGCGGGCTGGTCCACCCGCCCACCACCGCATCGATGTCCTTTACGAGCTTGATCTTCACCCACGCGGAACTCCTGCCCTCGGGATAGGTGCTGTCGATTCTCTTCGCAATCAGCCCTTCCAGCTGCTGCGCCACCGCCAGTTGGTAAAGCTCCTCGCCCTTTTCAAGCACGTGGTCGGAATAACGTATCCGGGAATCCTCGCGCAGCACCTGGCGCAGAAACTCCTTCCTTTCGAGCAGCGGCACTTTTTTCAGGTCGTACCCGTCGACATAGAGGATGTCGAACGCGTAGAACACCGCCGGGGCGGTTGCCAAAAGCTGCGCTGACGGCCTTTGCACCGAGAATCGCGATTGCAGCCGCTGGAAGTCGCTTTTTCCCGCGTCGTCGAGAACCACAATTTCCCCGTCCAGCCAAGCCTCCCGCAAGGCCACGTGACTGGCCAGATCGAACACCTCCGGGTACTCGTTGGTCATTTCCCGGTTCGAGCGCGACCAGAGTCGCGTCTTGCCGTTTTTCACCTGAGCGAGGGTTCGCACCCCATCCCATTTGATCTCGAAGAGCCATTCCGGCCCCGAGAAGGGGTGATCTCCCAGCATAGCCAGCGCCGGGCGAACCCCCTCGGGCATGGCCGCCTTCCGCGCCCCAGCCGGAATCTCGGGGCGGTCCCTCGTAGGGCTAACCCCCTTAGTTCTAGCGTTATGGGTTCGGAGCTTCCGCTCGGACATTCCGCCGCTCTCTGCGGGGGCTTTAGCCCCTGAGGAACCGTTGGCTTCGTCCAAGCTCCAGTCCGCTTGCGCGAACTCGTCCTTATGCTTGATCAGCAGCCATTCCTTTTTGCCAGCCGCAGCATCCCGGCTCCGTATCCGGACCAGCACAAAGCTCCCCTGCAGCCGCCGCCCGAACAGCTTGAATTTCAGCTCGCCCCGCTCAATCTGCTCCGCGGCCGAAAGCGGCCCCTCAGGCTCGAAGGTGCCTTCGTCCCAGAGGGTCACCTGCCCCGCTCCATAGTGGCCCGCGGGGATCGTGCCTTCAAACTTGCCGTATTCGAGCGGGTGGTCCTCGGTCTGAATGGCCAGCCGCTTGTCGGCGGGATTGAGCGACGGCCCCTTGGGCACCGCCCAGGACGCCAGCACCCCCTTCACCTCGAGCCGGAAGTCGTAATGCAGCCGCCGGGCATGGTGTTCCTGCACGACGAAGCGATTTCCACCGCCCTTTTGAGTCTTTCCACGGGGTTCCGGCGTCGAATGGAACTGCCGCTTCCGGCGGTACTCGTTGAGAGGAGCCACGCGCCGATTATAGAGCCGGGAGTCGCGGGATGAGCCGGTGAGTTAACGAGTAAATCACGCTACAACTTTTTATTCATGCTCGTAGGGGAATAACTGGATATCGTATCTGTCTCCTCGGGCCGTACACTTCTCGCCCGATGCAGGGGGTATAGCCGTATGGCAGCGGCAGCATGGAAAGGAATGATCTCTTTCGGGCTCGTGACGATCCCGATTCGGCTGTATCCCGCTGCCCGGCCGGTCCGGATCAACCTTCATCAGCTCCACAGCGTCTGCAAGACGCGCCTGCGCCAGCCCTTGTTCTGCCCGCACTGCAATCGGATCGTGGAGCGCTCGGAAGTGGTGAAGGGCTACGAACAAGAGGATGGCTCCTACGTGATCGTCGACCCCGAGGAAATCAAGAAGATCGCGCCCGCTTCGAGCCGGGCCATGGACATCCTGAGCTTCGTAAAGGCCTCGGAGGTCGATCCGCTTTTTTTCGACTCCTCCTACTTCATCGTGCCGGAAACCGAGGGGCGCAAGGCCTACCAGCTCCTGTTGAAAACTCTGGAAGATTCCGGGCGCGTGGCTATTGCAAAGATTGCCATGCACCAGCGAGAATACACAGCCTTCATACGTCCTTACGATCGCGGCCTGGCGCTCCACACCATGTACTTCGCCAACGAGATCCGCGAGGCTCCCGGCTACGGCAAGACGGAAGACATCAAGCTCCGGCCTCAGGAAGTGAAGCTCGCCGAGCAGCTCGTGAGCACCCTCTCCGAGGAATTTCATCTCGAGAAGTACCACGATGAGTTTCAGGAACGCCTAAAGAAGCTAATCGAGTCGAAGAGCAAGGGGAGGGAAGTCGCAGCACAGCCGCATCCGCGCCGCGCTCCGGTGATCGATATGATGGCGGCCTTGAAGAAGAGTCTCGAGAAATCCGGCGCCGGTGCGAAAAGGCCGGCCCGGGCCAAGCCCGCGGCGGCGAATCACCGTCGCGCGGCCAGCTGATTGTCTTGAATACGTAACAAGCTTTTTACCGGGTTTTTACAGGCCGCGTTGCACCTGAGAGGGCCGGGAGAGCATCTTAACGGAAAGAATGAGGTACCCAGAAAATGTCCACACAATCAAAAGGCCGCAACAAGAAATACGAAGCCGTTGAGAAGGCGCTCATCACCCAGCGCGATGAACTCAGCGTTCGCATCAACAGCCGTCTCGGCGATGTGCACATCGACCGGGAGCCGGACGACGAAGCGGCCCTCGCCAGCGATTCCGCCAGCAAGGACATGGCGGTAGCCACCCTCGAGCGCGAACGCCGCACCCTCGAGCAGATCGAAGCCGCTCTTGCGCGCATCAAGAAGGGCGAGTACGGGGTCTGCGCGTCGTGCGAAGAACCCATTCCGGACGCGCGTCTCAAGGCCCTCCCGTGGGCGCGGGTCTGCGTGCGTTGCGCCGAGCGCGCCTCGCGCGGAAACGGTCTCGCAGCCGACTAGTGCATCACTATTCTTAAAATGAAAAGCGGCACCGGGGATGACTGCTCCCGGCGCCGCTTTTTCGCCAGAAGAGATGTGAAACGGCTGAGACTCCCGTTTCTAATGGTGCGCTTTCGCCGCTTTTACCTGCTCGGACAATCCCTTCACAAACGCGTCCGCCTGCTTTTCCGCTTCCTCGCGGGCGTACCCGTAACGCTCCTGAAGCCGGCCGACCAGTTGCTCGCGCTTGCCCGCGATCACTTCCAGGTCGTCATCGGTCAGTTTTCCCCACTTCTCGCGAAACGTTCCCTTGGTCTGCTTCCACTTTCCTTCCACTTGATCCCAGTTCATGGCGTTCTCCCGTATTCTTGATTTCGCTGCTCCACGTTCTTAGGAGACCACTCCGCCGGACCTTTGCAAATACACGGAAACCCGCACTGCTTTCGCCGTTGCCGTGGAGACATAGAACGCCGGGTGGAACGGCCCCTCGGCACCCGTGCGAAGGGGCAGGTAACCGCCGGGGAGCCCTCGGTCACCGGGGGGCTTGTTTGCAGGTTGCTGTTAGTCCTAGAATTAGTGTACGAAGAGCTTTTGACCGGAGGCAGCCTTTGCAACTCGACGACCGTATGAAGCAGTTGCTGCGGGAGCTAGGACACGCGATCAACGATACCGTGTCGGAATCCGAACGCATCGCCGAGGCGATCTCCAGCGTGCGCGCCGCCGGTTTTGACATCGTGCTCAAGCTCGATGCCACCATCGGGCTGGCCCGCCGCACCTCAGCGGATGCCAAGATGACATCGCAGGACCGCCGCTTTCTTGAATCGCTGCACATCCGCGTCGATGAGGAAATCCTCGAGGAAGAGGAAGCCGACACCAAGATTGAAATTACCCCGCAGGACATCAAGTTTCTCAAGTCGCTGAAGATCTCCTTCGATGAAGACATCTAGGCTCCAGACGTATAAGGCTCTCGGCCTCGTGGTTCTCGCGCTGGCGGCTTTCTGCGCCGCGCGTCCGTCCCTGGCGCAGAACATGTCCGCGCCGATCGTCGTGAAATCCTCGACGGCTCCGGTAAAGCCGGGCTGGCTGAAAGTTGAAGTGATCCACGCGGATTCGAACTCCATGGTCGTGCGCGAACAGGCCAATTCCATGATGGTCCACACGTTTACCTATTCGCCAGCGCTTCAGGCGGCGATACAGAAGATCGTGGATGCGGGCGGCGGGTATCAGTACGGCGACAAAATCAAAATCCTCTGCCAGCAAGGCCAGACTGTCGCGCTTCGTATCGACGGAAGGCCCTCCAAGTAAGCTCAGCCGTCCCCCAAATTAGCGTTTCCAGCAGGCCCCGCCGCTTGCACAATCCTTGCCTGTACTAAGTGCTGCTGCTAAACTATCGCCGCAAGAGCGGGGTACACACTCCTGCCACAATTCCTTGAGAAGGCTTAGAGGGTTTATTCATGTCTGGACACTCGAAATGGGCCACAATCAAACACAAGAAGGCGGCGACGGACGCACGCCGCGGAAAAATCTTCACCAAGCTCATTCGAGAATTGACGATCGCCACCCGCGTCGGCGGAGCTGATCCCGACACCAATCCCCGGCTGCGCACGGCCATCCTCACCGCCAAGGGCGAAAATATGCCCAACGACAACATCGAGCGCGCCATTCAGCGCGGCAGCGGCACGCTCGAAGGCGAGACGCTCGACGAAGTCACCTTCGAGGGCTATGGCCCCGGCGGCGTAGGCGTTCTCGTGCAGGTGGTTACCAACAACCGCAACCGCATCGTCAGCGAGATTCGCCACATGTTCTCGAAGAACGGCGGGAACATGGCGGAGACCGGCGCGGTCGGCTGGATGTTCCACCGCAAGGGGGATATCGTCGTCCCCAAGGAGCTCGCGGACGAAGATAAGATGATGGGCATCGTGCTCGACGCGGGCGCCGACGATCTCCGCGACGACGGGTCCGCCTGGGAAGCGATCACTCCGCCCGAGCTGATGGAAAAGGTGCGCGAATCTCTCGTCGCCGCCGGCATCACTCCTGCTTCTGCCGAAGTGGCGTGGATCCCGCAGAACTACGTGAAGCTCAGCGGTCCGCAGGCGCAGCAAATGCTTCGCATGGTGGAAGCGCTCGAAGATCACGACGACGTGCAGCACGTCTACGCCAACTTCGACATCGACGAAAAGGAAATCCAGGCCGCCGTCGCAAGTTAACCTCTGCCTTTGGTTTTGCGGGTGCCCCACCCTTTGTAGTGTAAGAGTGGGTGTTCTATTTCGCTTTATCCAAGCCCCGTCAGGGGCGGAACAGGGTAGCCCACCGCGACAGCCCCGGAGGGGCGGCACGATCCGTTTCGCCCCATCCACGCGTCACCTAGCGCAATGCGGACGTCCCGCCAACCCTTGCCGTTGACCGTCACCCTGAGAGGGCGCGATTAAATTGCGAAAAGGCTGTTTTTTCGCGCGTAAGGCAAATTGTTTTCAGTACCACTTTTCGCGTAAAATCAAAAAAGTCCAGCCTCTGATCGCAGCGAAGAATCCCTCTTCATTTTTAGCAATCTCACCTAGTTCAATCGTGCCGCGTTCTTGCCGTTCGTTGTCATCCCGACAGAACGAAGCGACGAGGGATCTCTCTTGAGAGTCCTCGGGCCGTGACTCCCGCCCCCCTCGTCCGCTCTAGTTTCGTTTCCACGCCGTCCGCCAGAAAAAACACTACCGCCGCCCGAGCGCCCCCACGTACACTTGTGCCGCCACATGCCCCTGAATGCCCCAATCCGTTCCGCTGTTACCCGGCAACGCTTCCGAGTGCTCGGCGTCGACCCCGCAGTGGCGGGTGCCACAGGTTACGGCATCGTCGAGTTCGAAGGCACCGGCTCGCACCTTCTGCGTTTCGGCGCCTTGAAACTGCCGCAGCGCGCCACGTTTGCCGCGCGCCTGCGCGAGATTCATGAGTTGATTTCGGCCCTGGTGGAGGAGTTTGCGCCGGACGCCGTCGCTGTGGAATCCGTCTTCGCCGCGCTCAACGTGAAGACCGCGCTGCGCCTCGCGGAAATGCGCGGCGTGGTGCTGCTGGCCGCGGCCCAGGCGCAGATCCCGGCGCACAGCTACTCCCCGCGCGAAATCAAATCCAGCGTTTCAGGTTTCGGCGGCGCTTCCAAACAGCAGATGCAGCAAATGGTAAGTTCCTTGCTCGGCTTGAAAGAGTTTCCCGAGCCCTTCGATGCTTCCGACGCGCTGGCCGTGGCCCTCTGCCACGCGTATGTGTCGAGGGCCCGCGAACGCATCGCCGCAGCCACCTCGAAGCGCCCGCCACTGCTGACGGAAAACAGGCTGTCGCGCGCCGTACGTGTGCGCATTCCCTGAACCACTCCTATGCGTCGAAGATCGCAAGACAGCCCGTGGAGCGCACGTTGATTCCGCTCAGAAGCCGCGTTGCTCTCCTTGCCCCCGCATCCCTGACGGTGGTGCTTTTGAGTCTGTCTGTTTTACTGGCGCCGTGCGTCGTGGGGAAGCCCCATCCTCCGGGTGAAGCGACCATCACGTTCCGGAAAATTTTCAAGTCCAGCTACCCGGAATTCGTCGAGATCAAGATCAGCCAGAGCGGCTCGGGCACTTTCGACATTCGCCAGCTTGACGATGACGCCAGCCCGCAGCCCTTCGAGGTCGGCGCGCCGCTGGTGCAGAAAATTTTCGATCTTGCCGATAAACTGCACGACTTTCAGGGCGTCGATCTCGAAGTCCACCGCCGCCTCGCCAACCTGGGCGACAAGACCTTCCGTTATGAGAAGGCCGGCGAGACTCACGAAACGACTTTCAACTACACCCTCGACATGACCGCCAGCCAGCTACTCGCCATCTTCGAAAGCCTCACCCGCCAGGAAACCGATCTCGCGGACCTTAAGCGCGCCATGCGCTATGACCGCCTCGGCGTGAACGATGTAGTGCTTCAAATTCAGGCGGACTATGACAACAAGCAGCTTCCCGAACCCGACCGCTTTCTCGCTCTTCTCGACCAGCTCGCCGCGGACCAGAAATTCATCGACATCGCCCGCGACCGTGCTCGTACCCTGGCCGGCCGCATCCGTACCTCGCATTGACGTTTCCACTCCGTTGTTTCGCTTCTCGGTTCCTTTGCCCTTCCGCTTACATCATTATCTTTATGGAACTTGTCACGAAGCGCTGTTTGAACTGCATCCATCCATTTGCAACTTTGGAAGCATCTGAGGGTTAGAGTTAAATAAACGCCGTGGCAGAGTTTCGGAACTTTTATCTCTTATAGAGGGAAATAATACACATGCGACCCAAGTATCTTATTTTCGCCCTTATCGTACTTGTCCTTGCTCTTCTTCCGTTTCTTTCCGCCCGAGTTTCGGGTCAAACCGACACCGTGCCGTCCCGAATCAGCGCGGCGGTGGACAACACCAAACTCACGACGCTGCGCGGCAATACCCACCCGCTGGCCCGCGCGGAATTTGACCGTGGCGCCGCTCCCGCCAGCCTTCCGATGGAGCACATGCTGCTCGTGCTGACGCGCAGCCCGGCGCAGCAGGCTGCGCTGGAGAGCCTGCTCGCGCAACAGCAGGACCGCTCCTCGCCCAACTACCACAAGTGGCTCACACCCGAACAGTTCGGCCAGCAGTTCGGCCCCTCCGACCAGGATATGCAGGCCATCACGTCGTGGCTTCAGTCGAACGGTTTCCAGATCAACAACGTCGCCAACGGCCGCACCACGATTGATTTCTCCGGCACCGCCGGCGCCGTGCAGCAGGCGTTTCATACCGCGATCCACAGCTACGTCCTCGCCAATGGCGAGCAGCACTGGGGGAATTCGAGCGATCCGCAGATTCCCGTTGCGCTCGCTCCCGTCGTCGCCGGCGTGAATTCGATGAACAATTTCCGCAGGCGCCCGATGAGCCATTCCACCGGCGTCTTTCGCCGCACAGAGGCGGACGGGAAGGTCACGCGGATAAGCCCGCAGTTCACCTACGCGCCGCCGGGTGGGGGTTGTAACTCGAATGGGGATTGCTACGCCGTTACGCCCGGCGATTTCGCCAAGATTTACAATGTGCCGTCGAGCGTCACTGGCACCGGCCAGGTGATCGCGATCGTGAGCGACAGCGACATCAACGCGACAGACGTCGCGAACTTCCGCAGCGTATTCGGTCTGTCGACGGCCAACTTCCAGCAGATCGAGACTACGCCTGCCTCCGATCCCGGGATTCAAGCCTCCGGAGACGAAGGCGAAGCGGTTCTGGACGTCCAGTGGTCGGGCGCTGTAGCGCCCGGTGCAAAAATCGACCTGGTCGTCTCCCCGAGCACAAACACAACGTTCGGTGGCGATACATCCGCTCAGTACATCATCAACAACAGCAATACTTTGGGCGCCACCATTCTCGGTTACAGCTACGGCGCGTGCGAACTCGAACTGGGAACGGCCGGCAACACTTTCTATCAGCAGCTTTGGAGCCAGGCAGCCGGCCAGGGTATTACGGTTGTTGTCGCTACGGGTGACAACGGCTCCGCCGCTTGCGAGAATCCCAACCCCAACAATCTGGTCACCGCTCAACCCGCTACCACCGGCCTGGCTGTCAATGGCATCAGTTCTACGCCCTATGACATCGCCGTCGGTGGCACCGATTTCAACGACGCGTTCAATCCGGCCACCTATTGGAGCACGACGAATTCGGGTGCAGGAGCATCGATCATCTCCTACATCCCCGAGATCGCTTACAACGACTCCTGCACCACCCCGGTACTCGCCAGCGTCTCCGGGCTCAGTTCCGTCGCCGAAACCAACTGCAATAACGCGTCGCTAATCGACTTCGGCGGCCAGAATTTTATCGTTTCGTTCGGCGGGGGCGGCGGACCGAGCAACTGCACCACCTCGTCCACCACGGCGACGACGCTCGGGCCCGTCAGCAGTTGCGGCGGCGGCTACGCGAAGCCCACTTGGCAAACCGGACCCGGCGTCCCTGCCGACGGGAAGCGCGATACCCCCGATGTTTCGCTTTTTGCGGGCGACGGCACGATCCAGAATTTCTACATCATCTGCCAATCGGATCAGGTAGGAAACGCGGGATGCAATCTGAATAGTCCCTTTCAGGATTTCGTCGGTGTGGGCGGCACCTCGGTATCCGCCGAGGCGTTTGCCGGCGTGGTGGCCTTGATCAACCAGAAAAATGGCGCCACCAACGGCAGCGGGAATCTCAACCCGACTCTCTACGCGCTTGCGGCCGAGCAGAATGACGCCAACTGCAATGCCTCGGGAACGCTGGCGACCACTTGCGTTTTCAACGACGTGACCTCCGGCACCATTGCCATGCCCTGCGCCAAAGGAAGCCCCAACTGCACGGTCAACTCTTCGTCCGACACGATCGGAATACTCAGCGGATATTCAGCTGGCACCGGCTATGATCTGGCTACCGGGCTTGGTTCGATAAACATTGGCAATCTGGTCAACAATGCGGGCCCCAATTTCTACCTCTCTTCTTCCTCACCCGTGGTGACAATATCGACTCCCGGAGCGTCCGGAACCATGACTGCTACCGCCTATCCGGTGAACGGATATACCGGCACGGTGACCCTGGCCTGCTCGAATTTGCCGCCAGCCGCTACGTGCAGCTTCAGCCCAGCCAGCGTAGTTTTCACCTCGTCCACGTCTTCTACTACGGGCATACCCGTCACGGTCACTGTGAATACCACCACCGCGAGCAGGCTCATTCCCTTCGGTCGCCCGTGGAATATGCCGAACTGGGCAGCCGCCGGGATAGTTTCATTCGCCTCCGTGATCCTACTGACGATTCTGCTCGGCGTTGGCAACCCGCGGCGCAGGCAGTTTGGCTGGAGCCTGGCAGGCTTGCTGCTCGTGTTGTCTGTGGTTATGGCGCTCGCGGCTTGCGGTGGAGGTAGCAGCACAACGACCCCGACTTCCAGCAGCTCCAACAACGGAGTCACCGGAAACTTCAGCTCGGTGCTTACCGGCACGAGTGGCTCTCTTGTTTCGAACATGACTTTTACCGTGACGGTTCAGTAGGCAGGCAGCAACCGCA
>JBEKTG010000074.1:0-10627 GCA_049516275.1 Candidatus Acidiferrales bacterium | reverse complement strand
ACGTTTGCGGTGTACGTGCTGGGCCTGGTGGCCGAATGGGTGGCGCAGCAGGGCGGTGTGACCGGCATCGAAAAGGTCAACTCAGCCAAAGCCAAGCTGCTCTACGACGCAATCGACTCAACCGGCTACTACAAGTGCCCGGTGGAGAAGGAATCGCGCTCGAAGATGAACGTCGTGTTCCGCGTGGCCGGGGGCGATGAGGCTATCGAGAAGAAGTTTGCGAAAGAAGGAGAAGCGGCCGGGCTCATCGGGATCAAGGGCCACCGGTCGGTGGGCGGAATGCGCGCTTCGATCTACAACGCCGTCCCGCTGGCTGCCGTGGAATCGCTTGTGAGCTTCATGCGCGAGTTCGAACGCAAGAACGGGTGAGGCGTCCTGTCGGCTCCGTGACACGGAAGTGTGGCAATTGCGCAACACCTTTGCTTGACTTGTCCTAAGGCCCTCGATATCGTGGTTTTTCCATGAAACGAGCCCATTCGACCGCGTTTTCGCCCAATAACGCAACGAGTGTGGCTCAACCTCGCGCCCCGCAGCACGTCAACACCGGGAAGCAGTTCTGCCGGCCTCGCGAACCGTTGTGCGAGAAGTGCCCGCTCGGGCCGCATCTCGAGGAGGGCCGCTAGCGTGAAAGGGTCCAACTGGAAGCGGGCGTGGCTGACAATCGCCGGCGTAACGGTGGTACTGCTGACGGCGGCTGTCTTCACGCTGGGCTCGCTCCGGATTCCGCTTCATCCTGAAGAAGAAAATTCCCTGCTCATTCTGTTCGCGCTCTCCACGTTCATCGCCGCGGCGCTGCTGGTTTTCACGCTGATTCTGGGCCGCAGTCTGCTACGGCTCTGGGCGGAGCGGCGCAGCGGGCAACTGGGATCGCGCTTCAAGGGGAAGATGGTGGTGGGCGCCATGGGCATTTCGCTGCTGCCCGTGGTTTTTCTGTTCTTTTTCAGCTACGCGCTGGTCAACCGGACGCTGAATCTCTGGTTTCCACGCCCGCTGGAAATAGCCAACGAGCAAAGCCAGAAATTGATCGGGGATTTTTCCAAGCGCGAGTTCGAGCGCCTGCGAATTTACGCGGCCGCGGAAGCTGAGGCTCTCGGCGGGCGTCGCAGCGGTAGGGAAAACAGCTTCCTTCCCGGCAGCGATCCCCCGGTCTACTGGATCGTGACTTCCAGCGGCAAGACTCAATTCATTAACGGGACCTCCTCCACTGGCGCCTCACCGTCGGGCGGCGATCCGAAGTTCGTGCAAACTCTGGTGGGCGGGGCTGAAATCTGGAAGTCGGCGCAGGACTACTACCTGGGGGCAAGTGCGCCGTATAACGGCGGGCTCGTGGTGATTGCGCGGCGGCTGCCGCCTGACTTCATGCAGCGCTACTACGATATCGAGTCGCAGACGGCGACCTACGCGCGGCAGAAGCAGAATCTCAGGGCGTACAAGCGCGAAATCGTTCTGGCGCTCTTTTTGATCACGCTGCTGCTGCTGTTCACGACGACGTGGGTGGCGCTGTTTCTCTCCAAGCAGGTGACGGTGCCCATTCAGGCGCTCGCCGAGGCGACGCGCGAAATATCTCACGGGAATTTCGATTACCGGATCGAAGTGCAGGCGCAGGACGAACTGGGGACGCTCGTGCGCTCGTTCAACCGCATGACCGTGCAACTCGGCGAAGGCCGGCGGCAGATCAACGAGTTCACGCAGAGCCTCGAACAAGCCATCGAAGAGCGCGAGCGGCGGCGCAAGCTGATGGAGGCGATTCTCGAAAATATTCCCACGGGCGTCGTTTCACTGAATGCCTCGGGGGAGATCGCGCGGGTAAACTCCGCGGTGGTGATGATCCTCGGCGAGTACGCGCGGGAAGCGAAAAGTCTTCAGGACCTTCTGGGAGAGGACGCCGCCCGCGCCGTGTTGCACCTGATGCGGCGATCGCTGCGCATGGGCGCGGCTTCCCGCGAGATCGAAATCGCCACGGGAGGGCGGCTGGTGCGTACGGCGGTGACGGTGAGTTCGCTCGGGCCGCGGCGGTCGAATCCGGGATTCGTGGTGGTGATCGACGACTTGACCGACCTTCTGCGCGCGCAAAAGGCCAGCGCCTGGCAGGAAGTGGCGCAGCGCATCGCGCACGAAATCAAAAATCCGCTGACGCCGATCCAGATTTCGGCGCAAAGGCTCCTGCGCCGATTAGACCGCTCCGCGGAGGAAAATCCAAGAGTGCCTCGCTCCGATTTTGAGAAGCTGGCGGCCGAGTGCGCCACCCTGATCGAACGCGAGGTGCAGACGCTGAAATCGCTGGTGGACCAGTTCTCGCAGTTCGCGCGGTTTCCTGCCGCGCGCCTCGCGCCCGCGGATATGAACTCGATTGTGGAGAGCGCGCTCGCCCTTTTCCACGGCCGCCTTGACGGCGTCACCGTAAACATCGATCTGGCTGCTTCGCTGCCGCAGGTCAAGGCCGACCCGGAACTTATGCGGCGGGTGCTGGCCAACCTGATCGACAACGCGGCGGAGGCCATGGAAAATTCGACGGTGCGCCAGCTGCGCGTGGCGACGCGAACCGAAAGCGACGGCGACGCCGTGGAAATTGAAATCTCTGACAGCGGCCACGGAATTTCTCCCGAAGACAAGCTCAAATTGTTTCTGCCGCATTTTTCGACGAAAGAACGCGGCACGGGGCTGGGCCTCGCCATCGCCAGCCGGATCGTTGCCGAACATAACGGTACGATTCGCGCGGAAGACAATCTGCCCACCGGCGCCCGCTTCGTGTTGCGCTTCCCGGCAGCCGAGATGCCTGTCGTGGCCGCCACAGCCGGGGACTCCGTGGTTTCATGAGCCTGGTGAACCTGAACGCACCCTCCAGAAAAAGTGAACGGAACATGCAAGCATCGATCCTGATCGTTGACGACGAAGAGGGCATCCGCGAATCACTCGGCGCGCTGCTCCGCGATGAAGGCTACGAAGTGGAGTCGGCGGCTTCGGGCGAAGAGTGCCTCGAACGAATGGACCGGAAGCACTTCGACCTGGTTCTGCTGGATGTGTGGCTGAAGAAAATCGACGGCCTGGAGACCCTCGCGCAAATTCAGTCGCGGGACGTCGCGCCGATCGTGGTGATGATTTCCGGACACGGAAACATCGAGACGGCGGTGCGCGCGACAAAGCTCGGGGCGTTCGATTTTATCGAAAAGCCGCTTTCGCTCGGGAAGTTCATCCTCGTGGTGCGCAATGCCCTCGAATATATGCGCCTGGAGGCCGAGAATCAGCGACTGAGGGCGCAACTGGAAGAGAGACACCAAATCCTCGGCACCAGCATCCCGATGAAGGCGCTGCGCCAGCAGATTGCGCTCACCGCGCCCACCAACGGCCGCGTGCTGATTTACGGCGAAAGCGGGACAGGTAAAGAGCTAGTCGCGCGGGCGCTCCACGGCAGCAGCGCGCGAAGCTCCATGCCGTTTGTGGAGGTGAACTGCGCGGCGATTCCGGAGGAGCTGATCGAGTCCGAAATGTTCGGTCACCGCAAGGGCAGTTTCACGGGCGCAAGCGAGGATAAAGTCGGAAAGTTTCAGAAGGCCGACGGCGGCACGCTTTTTCTCGACGAAATCGGCGACATGAGCATGAAAACGCAGTCCAAAGTGCTGCGCGTGCTGGAGGAGCAGCGCGTGGAGCCGCTCGGGTCCAATCAGCCCGTGAGCGTGGACGTGCGCGTGCTGGCGGCCACCAACAAAAAGCTCGAGGATGAAATCGGGCGAAATGCTTTTCGCGAGGATTTGTTCTACCGGCTGAACGTGATTCCCTTCTACGTCCCGGCGCTGCGCGAGCGCACCGAGGATATTCCCATTCTCGCGTCACACTTTCTGGAAGCGTTCTCCGCGGAGTATGGAAAGAAACCGAGGGAATTCAGCGCCTCCGCGATGGAGGTGCTGCTTGCCTACCCGTGGCCAGGGAATGTGCGGGAGCTGAAAAATCTGGTCGAGCGCCTCGTGATCATGTGCCCTGCGGCTAAAATCGAGCCGCACCACCTGCCTCCCGAGGTATTCCGCGGCGCGTCGAAGAGCCCGCAGAAACCTTACGAGAGCTTGCAGGAAGCGCGCTCGGCGTACGAACGGGAGTTTGTGCTGCGCAAGCTCGAAGAGAATCGCTGGAATATGACGAAGGCCGCCGAAGCGCTGGGGCTCGAGCGCAGCCACCTGTATCGCAAGATGCGCTCACTGGGGATTGCGCCGTCGAAGGCGAGCTAACGATTCGCGTGAGACCGCGCGGAGAAGGCGGGCCGAAAAGCTTAGCCCTCTTGTGTTCCTTCTTGGAATTCGCTGAGCTGTTCGAGCTGGCGGTGCCAGTCGAGCTGGCGGACGATTCCGGCGTTCTGGCGCCAGTTGGGCTGCACCTTTACGAAAAGCTCCAGAAAAATGCGCGTGCCGAGGATGGTTTCGAGTTCCTTGCGCGCTTCGGTGCCGATTTTCTTCATGGTGGCGCCGCCCTTGCCGATCAGAATGCCCTTCTGACCCTCGCGCTCGACGTATAGCGTGGCGCGGATGCGAACCAGATCTTTTTTCTCTTCGAAATTATCCAGAAGCACGGCGATGGCGTACGGGACTTCTTCGCGCGTAGTGAGGATGGCCTTTTCGCGAATCAGCTCCGCAGCGAGAAAACGCTCCGGCTGGTCGGTGAACTGATCGGCCGGGAAATAGGGCGGCGCCTCGGGAAGCCGGTCGATCCAGGCTTTCACGAGGTCGGCGCAGCCTTCCCCGGTGAGCGCGGAAATCGGGAAAACCTCCGCGAAATCGAATTCCTGGCGGTAATGGTCGATCAGGGGCAGAAGCTGCTGCTTCTTGATGCAGTCCACTTTATTCAGCAGGAGAAAGACCGGGCCGTGGAAGCGCTTGATCCAGTCGATGGAGAACTTGTCGCCGCGGCCGATGGAGGCGGAGGCGTCGACGATCAGACAGAGGGCGTCGATGCCTTCGAGGGCGTGCTGGAGCTCGTCCATCATCTGGCGGCTGAGGACGTTCTGGGCTTTGTGGATGCCGGGCGTATCGATCAGGACGATTTGCGCGTCGTCGCGATTCAGGATTCCCTGAATGCGGTTGCGCGTGGTTTGCGGCTTGGGCGAAACGATGGCTACTTTGCGGCCGACGAGGGTGTTGACGAGCGTCGATTTGCCCGCGTTGGGGCGGCCTACTATGGCTACGAATCCGGATTTGAAGGGCACATTGGAATTGTACGCCAGATGCGGGATCCGCGCGGGTAAAGGACGAAGAAAGCTACTCCGTTGCTTGTGTGGCTTGCGGAAGCGGCTGCTGATCGGGGGGCAAGCCTGCAGCGACCAGGTCGTGGACTCGCGCGAGCAACTCGGCGCGACGCTTGATGGGATACTGCGAGGCGTCCACCGCGGGGCCGTAGCGCACGAAAACGTCGCCGGGGCGGATGGCCCATTCTCCCTTGCGCATGAGTTTTTGCGCGCCGCTGATCGATACCGGAACGATCGGGACGCCCGCCTGGATCGCGAGCACGAACGCTCCTTTTTTGAAGGGCAGCAAGCGGCCGTCCGGGCTGCGCGTGCCTTCGGGATACACGGCGAAGGACAGTCCCTCTTTCAAGTAGCGCACGGAAGTTTTCAAACTGTCGACAGCGCTTTCTCGCGACGCGCGGTCCACCGAGACGAATTTTGCCATGAGCATTCCGGGGCCGAGAATCGGGATGCGGTAGAGCTCCTTTTTCAGCGCTACGGACACACGGCGCGGAATGAACGGAACGAAGGCTAGCGGGTCAACGTAAGAGACGTGGTTCGCTGCAAGAATACAGGGGCCCGGCGGAATGTTCTCGATCCCTTCGAGATGCACTCGTACGCCGGCGATGCGGAGCCCGATTTTCACTGCATTCATCGAGGACCAGTACATCAGGTCCTGCGTGCGGGTGAGCAGGCTCCAGAGAATCAGCCAGGGCAGGAAGAAAACGATCGCGAAGGCGAACCAGATTCCGACGATCAGTGTGCGAATCATGCGGAGCATGGAGCTGCGGGTGTTTTCAAGAGAGGGCGTTTATCGAAAACCTCACTCATCCGTTTTACCGTGCAGGAGGCCTTCCCGGATGCGCCGCTGCTGCTCCGAGGGATGAGCTAGCTCAGCAATGGAATACTGGCGATCCTCGCGCGAGCCCACCAGGAACGAAATGTCGGATTCCTGAGCGTCCCGGCGAATGCGCAAAGTGACAGGATCGCCCGCCGAACGAGCGCGCAGCCATGCTGCAACATCCGGCGGCGAGGATTTGCCATTGGACGCGAGGATCACGTCCCCATTGCGCAGGCCGGAGGCTTCGGCGGCGCTTCCGGCTTTCAGGCTCGACACCGTTACGTTTTTGCCGGGACCAGTTTCGGGCCAGAAGCCGAGATCGGAGCTCACTACAGTTTCCACTTTCACTTGCAGCCCTGCGAGGCCGAGAAAATCGTCGTACGCGATCGCATCGGTGCCGGAAACGAAGCGGTGGAAGAAATCGGCGTAGGGCTTGCCGGCCATTTCTTCGACGGCGCGCTCGATACCCGCGCTTTCGTCGTAGAACTTCCCTTGCCTTGCGTACTCGTCATTCATCCTGCGCAGTACATCATCGAGAGATTTGCGGTTGGCGGTGGCATCGCGGATCGAAAGATCGAGAAGCACGCCGAGCAACTGCCCCTTGTTGTAATACGAAATGCTGCGGCTGGGGGCATTGTAGTCATCGTATTTTTCCAGCCACGCGTCGAGACTCGATTCCTCGACGCTCTGCCACTTTCGCGCGGGGCGGGATTCCAGATCGCCAATCTGCATGGCGAGGTCTTCGTAGAACTGGGTCTTGGTCCAAAGGCCGGAGCGCTCGAGCGCAAAAGCCGCATAGGTGCTTGTGACGCCCTCGGCAAACCACAGGGCGCGCGTCTTCTGCTCCTTCGTGTAATCGACAGGCTCAAGGGCCTGCGGGCGGATGCGCTTGACGTTCCAGGCATGGAAGAATTCGTGAGCGGCAACCGCCGCCGCGCTTTCGACAGATGTTGCCGCAATGGCGGTCGAGTTCGAATGCTCCATGCCCCCGCCGCCGACATCCGCATACGCGCCGATGTGGAAGAAAAAGGTGTATTCCTTGAAGGGAGCGCCGCCCATCAGGCGGATTTCGTAGCTCGTTATGCGCCGGAGATCGTCTTCGAGGCGGCCTTTGTTCCACTCGGTGCCATCGACGACCACGCGGAAGTGCGCGCCCTCACCATCGAATGCGAAATCCGCGAATTTTCCCGCTTCCACCGGGGCGTCGACGAGCGCGTCGTAACTTTCCGCCTGGAAGGATTGCGCTGCGTGCCCCGCCGCAAGCTCGGAAATGAGCTTCCAGCCCGGCGGGAGATCGCTGAACGTGACTTCGGTATCTTCGTTTCGACGATCGGGGACGTACATGAGTATTTCCGCGAAGTTGATGAAGGCGTGGCGATCGTTCAGTTGGGAATTGAAGGGGCCGGGGTCGTCCCACTGAATCGAGTAGTGGAGCAGGAAACTTTCCTGATTCCTGGGTTCGGCCGGATTCTGCCGAGGCTCGATCTCCCAGGTCTGTTTATCCAAGGGCCGGAATTCGACCGGCGAAATGGCCACGCCAGCTGAGTCCTGCATCGAGGCTTTGGGGCTGCGAATGCGATACGCAAAATCGCGGACTTGATAAAGCGCGTTCCATGCGGGCATCGCGACTTGTACGGCGTCTCCCTGGCTCGGAATTTCCATCTCGATTTGGAAAACATGCTCATTGTTCTGTGCGAGCGAAACGCGATACCGGATGGTCGCAGAGACGGGGCGCGGCGCGACCAGCACCAAAAGGGCGCCCATCAGGAGTGCGCAGAGCGTTGGCAGCCTGCCGGAAGTCACCCACGAGCTCCGGCAAGAGACTTCAGCTTTTCGAGAAGCTTCAAGCACAGGCCGTCGAAGCTTCCATTCGACATCACCATGACGAGATCGCCCGGATTCGCGCTTTCGGCGAGATAATCCGCAATGGCGGCGGCCGAAGGGAACGCTTTTGCCGCGCGGCCATGCGCTCGCAAGGACTCCGCGATAGCATCGGGCGACAGGCGGTCTTCATCTGAAAGCAGCTGTGCGCGATTCACCGGGCCGATCAGCACGCCGTCGGCAATCGCGAGCGACTCAGGCAGCGCATCCTGGAACACCTTGCGGCGCATGGTGTTCGAGCGCGGCTCGATGGCGGCCCATATCCGGCGTCCCGGCCAGCGCGTGCGGGCAGCCTCGAGCGTGAGGCGGATCGCGGTGGGATGATGCGCAAAATCCTCAACCACCAGAATACCGTTGGCCTCGCCCTTGATCTCCATGCGCCGTCGCACGCTTTGGAAGGTGGCGAAGGCGCGTTCGATGGCCTCGCATTCGACGCCCCGGCCATAGGCCAGCGCAATTGCCGCAAGCGCATCGAGCACGTTGTGGCGCCCGGCAACCGGCATGCGGATTCGCGTGACTTCGCTGCCGCGATAGGCGACGCGAAACTCGGTCGCATCGTCCTGCCAGAGAATATCGCCTGCATACCAGTCGCAGTCAGCGGTCAATCCAAACGTCTCCACGGGGCAGAAAGCCTTGGCAGTTGCCGCTTTCACCTGCGGGCTTTCTCCCCACGCGACGATGCGGCCTCGCCGCGGCACCAGATTTACCAAGCGGCGAAATTGCAGTTCAATGGAAGCAATATCCGGGTAGATGTCCGCGTGGTCGTATTCCAGCGAAGTGATGATCAGCTCGTCGGGATGGTAATGGAGAAACTTCGGCCCTTTGTCGAAGAAGGCGGAGTCGTATTCGTCGCCTTCAATGATGAACTCTTCGCCGCCGCCCAGTCCGTAGCTGCGCTCGTCAAAATTGGGGGCCACGCCGCCGACCAGGAAATTGGGCCGGCGCCCGGCCACCTGAAAAATCCAGGCGAGCATGGCCGTAGTCGTCGTCTTGCCGTGCGTGCCGGAGACAACGACCGAAGTATGTCCAGGGATGAAATAATCCTCGATCAACTGCGGCATCGAGCAATAAGGAACTTTCTGGTCGAGGATGTACTCCACCTCGGGGTTGCCCCGCGAATTCGCGTTCCCGATCACGGCGAGATCGGGCGCCGGCTTCAGATTTTCTTCGCGGAAGCCCTCGTTCCACGGAATGCCGAGCGAGCTGAGCAGCGTGGACGCGGGCGGATACACGTTTACATCCGAGCCTGTGACCCGAAAGCCCCGCTCCTTGAGCATCCCCGCAACGGGAGCCATCGCGGACCCGCCGATGCCGAGCAGATGGATGTGTTCCGTTCTACGATTTGACGGCAAAGTCAAAATCTTCCTCCAGCGATAACGACGATTGCGTCACGCGGCGCACGCGGGTTCCAGAATTTCAAGCTGCGTTTCGCCGCTCGCGGTTCCTGAAACGCTAAGATGCGCGCGAACTCCCAGCGGCAGCGTAAGCATCGGCCGCTGCGTGTGGCCTACCGCGGCTCCCCACACTACCGGAACGCCCAGAGGCGAAAGCACGCGATGGGCGACGTCTCTCACCGATTCGGTGCCGGCAGGCGCGTCGCACTCCGGGAAATCACCCAGAATGATACCCGCGACGGCTTTGAATTTCCCCGCCTGCTTCAGATGCATGAGAGCGCGGTCCACCTGATACGGCTTCATGCCGCGATCTTCCAGCACGAGGATAGCGCCGTGCGTATCAAGTTCCCAGGGCGTGCCGAGGGTCGTCTGAACCAGCGTCAGACAGCCGCCCAGGATCACTCCTTCCACCGAACCCGGAACGAGCGGCTCGCCCATAAGATCGACGTGCCATCCATTCCTGGTTTCCGTCAGCGCATGCAGGAGGCTGTCGCGGTCATAGCCTTTCGCAGATCCCGCGCCGGCGGCAATGCCGGAGGCAACCATGGGACCGTACAGTGTGACCCACTTGAACTTTTCCCAGAGGCAAATTTGCAGCGACGCGATGTCGCTGTGGCCCAGCAGAATCTTCGGCGAGGTGAGCGCGACGCTCAGGCCATCGAGCAGATAATTCGAACCGTAGCCCCCTCGCGAGCAAATAATCGCGCGCGATGCGTGTTCGGCCAGCGCTTCCTTAAGGGCGGAAACTCGCGCCGAGGCCGCCCCCGCAAAAAAGCCCTCATGCGCGAGAGCGCTTGGACAGTCAACCTTCGGAGTGAATCCCAGGCGTTGCAGTTCCTCGCAGCCCTTTTTCAGCGAATCCCCGTCCACCGGGCTCGCGAGCGAAAGAACGCGGATAGCATCTCCGGGACGCAGGGCGGGTGGCTTGAGGGGCTGCGGCATGTGGCCGGAATCGAGGATATGAAATTTCGCCAGAGTAGTCCAGACGAGGGACGGCCCAGCGGAAGCAAATAGACAAGGGCGCGGTCCCGTGAACCCATAAGTCGCAGGGGCCGCTTCGGTTATCCCCTTTGGAAAGCGGCCGGTAGGGCATACCCGGGTAAGGGGGTTCCAGGACCATAGACCCAGCAAATTGGGAGCTTCCGGCCATACCGCCAAACGGGCGCTATCCGCACACTTCGATCAGGTGGAGCGATGGAAATCATAATTGTTGTGGCGGTATTTCTACTGTGGCTCGTGCTGGGAGGCTTCGTTGCCCTTCTGGTCTGCCCGCTCTTGAAACAGAATCTCTCAGAGGCCAGT
>JBEKTG010000073.1:0-10669 GCA_049516275.1 Candidatus Acidiferrales bacterium | reverse complement strand
TTCCTTTCCCAATTGTGCCCCGCTATTGCCTTGCCACTCCGCGTCACTTGCAACTGACTCATCCGCCGATATCGGTTCCCTACTGCATTCTAACATGGCTCGGCAAAAGAACCGAAAACCACTCGATGAATCCCCTCCAAAGACACCTGCGGAGCAGTTCTTCTACTCGAATCGCAAGATATCCACCGGTAGAATGCGTGCCGCGGAACGCGCTGGAAGCAGCGTGGCGCCGATGCTGATCGCCAGAGCCGCGGCCGCGATCCACACGGAATCGAATCCGTTCGCGTGAAACGGAACATACGGGATCGCGTACACTTCCGGGTTGAGCGGGATCAGCTCCCAGCGGTTCGCAATCCACGCGAACGCATAACCGAACAGCAATCCCGCCGCGGTTCCCGCCACGCTCACTGCGAGTCCCTGCAAAATAAAAATGTTTCGCACTTGCGCGCGCCGCGCGCCCATAGCCATCAGCACCGCGATATCGCGCGCGCGATCGGCCACCGTCATCGTAAGCACCACCAGAATATTGAGCCCGGCCACGAACGTAATCAGCCCGATGAAGAGCGCCGTCACCAGTTTCTCGAGACTCAGTGCGCGAAAAAGGGCCCGGTTCTCGTCCATCCACGTGCTCACCGTGAAACCCTTGTCCGCCCGGCGCAGCACTTCACCGGCGACTTTGCTCGCGTCGTCCAGATTCGCCACGCGGATTTCCAACAGGCTCACCACATCCCCGATCCCCGCGAGCGTCTGCGCCGATTGCAGCGTCACGAATCCCCAGTTCGCATCGTAATCGTAGAATCCCGAATCGAAAATTCCGGTCACGCGAAAGCGCCGCGACCGCGGGAGCATCCCGAAAGGTGTCAGATTTCCCTGCGGGCTTGTCACAGTCACGTAATCCCCGGCGGAGATTCCAAAATCGTCCGCCAGCAACCGCCCCACCAGCAGCGCGGGAATCCCATCGGCGTCCGGCGCGAAGCTGTCCGACCCTGAGACGATGTGCCGCAGCGCTTCGCTCGCGCGCAGTTCAAGCTGCGGATCCACTCCCTTCAGAACCAGGCCTCGCGCGCGCCCGCCCGAAGAGAGCAGCACAGTGTTGTAGACGGCCGGTTCTATCGAGCGCACCCCCGGCGTGCTGCTCAACTGCGCCATCAGCTCCCGGTAGTTGCGGATTCCCTGCGTGCCAATCGGTTTTAAATTGACGTGCGCCGTGATGCCCAGCAACCGGTCGCGCATCGCTTGCCGGAATCCGGTGTTCATCGCGAGCGCCACAACCAGCGTTGTAACGCCTGCCGCCACTCCGACCACCGCCAGCAGCGTGACGAGCCGCAACACCGCTGGCCGGTTTGGCGAACGCAGGTACCGCAGCGCCACCAGCCATTCGAATGTCATTTGGCTTCGCTGTCCGCTGGGGCGCCCTCATTGCCGGGGGACTCCGGCGCGTGGGCTCTCAGAAGGGGGAAGAGAATCACTTCGCGGATCGCATGGGAATCGGTTAGCAGCATTACCAGCCGGTCGATCCCGATTCCTTCACCAGCCGTCGGGGGAAGCCCATGGCTGAGCGCGCGAATGTAATCGGAATCCACCTCCTTGGGCATTTCCTGGCCGCCTTTGGCGACCTGTGCCTGAAACCGGCGTTCCTGATCGGCTGGATCGTTCAGCTCGGAGAAGCCGTTCGCGATTTCCATTCCTGCAATGAAAAGCTCGAAGCGTTCGGTGAGCGTAGGGTCGTCCGCCCGGCACTTGGAGAGCGGCGAGATTTCCGTGGGGAAATCGTAAATAAATGTGGGTTGGAACAGATGCTTTTCGGCGACGGCTTCGAACAAATCGCCTATCGCTTCCCCGAGCGATGCGTTTTTCCCTTCCAGATTGTGGAGAATTTCCAAAAAGGAGGCTCGAACCGCGCTCGATTTTTCCTGCTGTTCCGGATTTTCCGAAGGCTGCCCTTGCTTGTGGAGGCGGTCTAATTCTTCGATCGCACCCCGAAGCCTTCCGCCCAACACACCCTTCGACTTCAGATCGCTCAAATCGGGTTTGGTTCCGGCGTGTTCCGGCCAGTGTTTCACAATAGCATCGTGCATCGAAAGCCGTTCGAACTTGCTGAAATCCAGGTCCTGCTCGCCGTAGCGAATCACGATCGTGCCGCAGACGTTCTCGAGCACGTCCTGAAATAGTTCCTCGGTCATGTCCATCAGTTCTTTGTAATCGCTGTAGGCCTGGTAGAACTCCAGCATCGTGAATTCCGGCTGGTGAATCGCGTCGATCCCCTCGTTGCGGAAGTTGCGGTTGATTTCATACACGCGGTCCAGGCCGCCGACCACCAGCCTCTTCAGGTAGAGTTCCGGAGCGATCCGCAGATACAGGTCCATGTCAAACGTATTGTGGTGGGTCACAAAGGGCCGCGCGGTCGCCCCTCCGAGGATCGGATGCATCATGGGCGTTTCCACTTCCACGTAGCCGCGTTCGTCAAAAAAATGCCGGAGTTCGCGCATGATCTGCGCCCGCCGCATGAAGATTTCGCGCGCGCGTTCGTTGACGATCAGATCGAGATAGCGCCGCCGGAAACGCTGCTCCACGTCCGCCAGTCCATGCCACTTCTCGGGCAGCGGCAACAGCGCTTTGCTCAGGAGCTCCAGCCGCTCGACCCACACAGTGAGCTCGTTGGTCTTGGTGCGGAAGAGATGACCGGCGATTCCGATGATGTCGCCCAGATCGAGCAGCTGAAACAGCTTGTAAGTCTGCTCGCCCACAACATCAAGCTTTACATACATTTGCAGGCGCTTCCCGTCGCCCGCGATATGTGCGAAGGCCGCTTTTCCGTGGGGGCGCAGTGCCACGATCCGGCCCGCCACCCGCACTTCCACCCGCTCGGACCCCAGTTGCTCCGTGGATCGCTCCCCGAAGTGTTCTACTACATCTTTAGGCGTGTGAGTCGAGGTATACTTGTGGGGATAGGGATTGTGCCCTAACGCCTCGATTTCGCTAAGTTTTTTGCGGCGTTGATGAAACTGGTCGAGCGGCTCAAATTCCAACAGGCGGTTCCTTTCGCGTTCGTTTCCAGGAGTAGCGGCAGTATAGCGACACGCTTCTGAAACCGTCAAACGCATCTTTACGTGGCCGCTTGAATAGGGTAGGTTGCTCCTTCACGGGAGGGTTGTGTTTCCCAGGCAGCGCTTTCGACGCACTTGCTCGACCCAGCTCCGCCGGGTTGCCGACGACTGGATTCGAGCGCTCCCGCGCGAAAAAAGCGAGATTTTCGAGTCGATCGTCCATCACTGGGAATGCGCTTTCGCTATGACCAGCGTGGCGTTGGACGATTCGCTCACCATGCGCGCCCGCGGCGAACTCGTTTGCGCCGGGCGGCAGGTGGAGCTTTCCGCCGTTCTTCTGGACCGTCTTTCGAGCGCGTTGGTTTCTTTTTGCGATTCGCTGGCCGCGCGTGCCCGCTTCATCCAGCAGGCTCCCGCCGTGGAGCCCCTGAATGCGGAATTTTTTCGCGGAAACACTGCCCTCACAGCCGCGCGTTGGAATACCCTTCTGCATCACGTGGTTTTTGGCGAGCGCCCCAGGTTCATCAGTAAACTGAAGATTCTTTCCAATATCATCGGGCAGATCGATCAGGAGTTTCACGACACCGCGAACAAAATCTCCAAAGGCTCCGGTCCCGTCGCCTCCTGGGAGCTGCTCGAATCTCTTCACTATGACTTCAATACCTGCTTGCGGGAGACCGAAATCGTCCTGAAATCTTTTCTGCGCGCCCTACCCGCGGATCAGCTGGCCGCGTTCACGCTGGAAGCGCAGAATCCGCGTGCCAGGCGCCTCCGTTTGCGCCCTCGTTTCTCCCGCGTACCTGCCTAGCCTCCCGCTGTCTTACCCGGCGCGCCTGGCGATCTCGTCCGAAAGTGCTTTTGTGAACCCCTTGGTGCCGAGTTTTCCTCCCAGGTCGGCGGTACGCCTGCTCTCGTCCTTTAGCAATGCGTCGAGAGATTCGTCGATCAGCTTGGCGGCGGCTGCAAATTTTGTCTCCGCGTGCTTTCGCGCCAGCCAATCCAGGAGCATTCCCGCCGACAGAATCAGAGACGCCGGATTCGCCTTGTCCTGCCCGGCAATATCCGGAGCCGAACCGTGCTGAGCTTGCGCCATGCAATGCGTGTCGCCCGCGTTGATCGAGCCAGCGAGGCCCAGGCTTCCCGATAGCTCGGCCGCCTCATCGGATAGGATGTCTCCAAACATGTTGGTGGTAACCACCACATCGAAGCGCGCGGCGTCGCGCACCAGCAGCGCCGCCATCGAATCCACCAGCTGCTCGTCGTACGCAATGTCCGGGAAATTTTTCGCGACAGCGCGCACCTCGCGCAGGAAAAGCGCGTCGGATATCTTCATCACGTTGGCCTTGTGCACCGCCGTCACCTTTTTCCGGCGCGTTTTCGCGAGTTCAAAGCCTGCCTGCGCGATCCGGCGGGAACTCGCGGCCGTGATCTTCCGCACCGCCAGGGCCATATCGGGCGTCGGCATGAATTCGCCCACTCCCCAGTACATATTGCGGTCCGCGTAGAATCCTTCCGTATTCTCCCGGACAATCACCAGGTCCATCGGAGTGCGCCCCCAGTGCGGGAGGCCCTGCCGGGAGCGGCTGGGCCGGATATTCGCGTACAGGTCCAGGGTGATGCGCAATTCGCCCGAGACGTTGATCCCGCCTTCCACCCGTGACGGATAGGTCGCATGAGACACCGGGCCAAGCACGATTCCGTCGGCGCGCCGGCAGGCCTCCGCCACTGCAGGAGGAAAGGTGGTCTTCTCGCTCTTGAGCCGAGCCAGGCCGATCTCATGGCTCTCAAAAGTGAGGCCGAGCGATAGTCTCCGATTGAGCAGTTCCAGGACCTCGCAGGTCGCGGCCGAGATTTCCGGCCCGATACCGTCGCCGGGCAGAATGACTAGATGCATGAGCGGGGGGGCGTCCTTTTTTAATGAGCTTCGATTGTGAGCTTCGACAGCGCCGGGACATATTGGAGCGTTAGGGTTCCAACTGTAAAGACCAAAAACACCTCAAGCTGGCGCTGCCTCCGCCGCTGCAACTCGCCCCACTGGACGTGGCGCACAAATCGGACGAAAATAGGCATACCTTGATAAGACAACAAGTCCAGCAACGCAATTTTGTGGCCGCCACGGTGCCCCGCTTCGATCCCCGGAAAGTTGCGCGGGAAGAACCTCGAAGTGCAACTTCTGGGATGGCCGACGCATCGCAGTTACGGATGCGTCCCCACGGGTAGCGTGGCCCGAGAGAGACGAAATGAACCCGGCGAGATTCCGGAAGCGGAGGCCATCCGGCTCGCCCAGCAGGGGGACGCGGCGGCCTTTGAGCGGTTGTACCGCTTGCACAGCCGCCGGGTGTATTCGCTGTGTCTCCGGATGGTGAGCAATACGGCCGAGGCGGAAGACCTGACGCAGGAAGCGTTCCTGCAGCTCTTCCGCAAGATCGCGACGTTCCGGGGGGAGTCGGCGTTTTCCACCTGGCTGCACCGGCTGGCGGTCAACGTCGTGCTCATGAAACTGCGGAAGAAGTCGGGCAACGAAAGCTCGCTCGACCAGCTCACCGAGCCGGACGAGGAAAGCGGCGGCCCGCGGCGGGATTTCGGAACCCTCGATTTGAGGCTGAGCGGCTCGATCGACCGCGTGAACCTACAGCGCGCCGTCGAGCAGTTGCCCCCGGGGTATAAGACGGTGTTTATCCTCCACGACGTGCAGGGGTACGAGCACAACGAGATTGCTGAAATCATGGGTTGTTCCATCGGAAATTCGAAATCGCAGCTTCACAAGGCGAGAGTCCGCCTTCGCGAGTTGCTGCATGAGGCCTTGCGGGATAAAGCCCGGGAAGATCGTAAAGCCGCGGGAACCGCTTCCGGGTCCGGCGGCGAGGATTAAGCGATGAGCACGATAAGTTGCAATGAGTTTATCGATCAGCTGGACCTCTGGATGGAAGGAGAACGCGATCCGCAAGCTCGCGCGCATGTCCGGGACTGTTCCCACTGCCGCAGCTTCGCCGATGACCTTGACGTCATCCAATCTTCCGCGGCAGCTTTGACCGTCGCCGACCCCGAACCTCCGGCTCGGATCTGGAACGCTCTGCGTACCCAGTTGGTCGAGGAGGGTCTGATCCATGAAGGTATCGCCGCCGCGCCGGTTCCGCGCCAGCCATCGTGGTTCGATGGTTTCTTCGCCGCCGTACCGCGTCCGGCATTGGCTGCCGCGTACTTGATTCTGTTGTGCGCGCTCGCGCTGGGGCTCATGGGGCCTCTGGGTCTGCGTACGGCGCCATCTGCCGCGTTCCCGCTCAGCGCTCAGCTGGAGAGCGATGAGCAATCAGCCGTTTTCTCCGTGCATGGCTCCAAATCGGCTGTAGCCACTTCTCTAAGCAACAACCTCGCAATTGTTGACAACTACATCACCCTGTGTGAAAAAAGCGTGCGGGAAGAGCCCGACAACGGGCTCGCTCGCGACTATCTGTACCAGGCCTATCAGCAAAAAGCGGATTTGCTAGACCAGATGACCGAGCGTGGAGATTCCATCCAATGAGCACCCAGCCGTCTGTTGTGAGCCAGTGCAAACCTGACCTTCTATGGAAGGCCGGATTGCTCCTTCCCGGCCTGCTTTTGATCGGCATGTCCCCTGCTTTTGCCGACCACCTGGAAAAGCATTTCAAGGTGGATGCTCGCCCGGAAATCACTCTGCACAATCCCAGTGGCACCGTGGTTGTGAAGGCCTGGACGAAATCCGAGGTGATGGTGATTGCGACGCGTGCGAGCGACGACGTCGAGGTGGACGCGACGCAGACCGGAAACCGCGTGGATATCATGACCCATCCGGTGTCGAACGCCGCGGCCATGTCCGCCGGAGACTCGCGCGCCGATTTTGAAATCCGCGTTCCCGAGGACGCCGAGCTTCAGATTCACGATGATTCCGGCACCGTCAGCGTGAATAGCGTGCTGGGTGATATGAACGTCGAGACGGTCGGCGCGGGCGTGGATCTTTCCGACGACGCCGGCTACCTCACCGTAAAGACGATTGACGGCGCGTTTCAATGCCTTCGCTGCGCTGGGCGCATCGAAGTTTCTTCCATCAGCGGTAATTTCAAGCTGCTGGATCTCCGCAGCTACCAGGTGCGCGCACAGACCTCCAAAGGCAATATTCTTTTCAGCGGCGAATTCATGCCCAACGGCATGTACCAGCTCAAGAATTATAGCGGCGTGATCGAAGTGCGGTTTTCGCCCGGCGATTCCTTCGATCTCAGCGCAACGTCGTTGAAAGGCCGGGTCAACAACGAGGCGAAACTTTCGCCGCCCGACCACCAGCAGCATTTCTATTCGAGATTCGGCAACAGCCTGTTCGGCTCGTTCAACGCGGGTCGCGCCAAGGTCGAGCTTTCCTCCTTCGATGGTACAATCAACATTCTGAAGCGCAATTAGCCTGGCAATCTGGCAGGCGCCGCGCTTCGCATCCAAAAATCAAGCGATGATCGCCGCAAGGCGTTCACTGGAACGGTCGTCAGTCGCGCAGTTATATTGCTCGAACGGCGATCCCTGGAAAATGATCAGCGAAAATCGTCCGCGCCGCCTCATCTGCCTCACCGGATTCATGGGCAGCGGCAAGTCCACTGCCGGCGGGTTCGTCGCCCGGCAGCTCGGCTGGCCGCACATCGATCTCGACAAGCGCATTACCGAATCTACCGGTCTTTCGATTCCCGAAATCTTTTCCCGCATGGGCGAGCCGGAGTTCCGGCGCATCGAGCGGGAGCAGCTCGAGCGCGTGGTAGGCGAGTCCATGGAGACCCAGAAGCCGCGCATCCTCTCGCTCGGCGGCGGCACGATCTCGCAGCCGCAGAATCTCGCTCTGCTGCGCGAGAACGGCGCCGCGCTGATCTGGCTGCACTGCCCGGTGGAGGAGCTTCTGCTCCGCTGCGCGGTGGTCACCGACCGCCCGCTCTTTCGCGACGAGGCCAGCTTCCGCCGCCTCTATGAGGAACGCCTTCCGGCCTATCAGTCCTCCGACTACCGCGTCGAAAGCCATGCCGAGCCCGCGCGCGTGGTGGAACAGATTCTTGCTCTTGGGATTTTTCCCCGGGTGATAGCATGACGCCGCGCATTCCTCGCAATCTTCTGGCACGCCGCCTTCTCGCCTCGGCGCTGTTTTTCTCCCTGGTTGCCGCCGCCGGTGTTTCCGCGCGGCGCCCGAAGAGCGCGTCCCCGGGGAGTCCAGCTCCCGCCACGCTTGCTGCGGACAAAGGAAGGCTCCGCATCATGGTGGGCGGCGCGCAGGTCGGAAAAGAGGATTTCGAGATCGCGCAGAACGGCGCGAACTGGGTGGCGCGGGGCGCCACGGAAGTGAAAGGATCGGACGGCGTCACTCACGTGACCGGCACGCTGGAGCTTCACGCCGACGGCACGCCGGCGCATTACGAGTGGTCCACGCAGGGAGCGAAAAAAGCGTCCGCGTCGATCGGCTTCAACGGGCCTACCGCGACAATCAATCTG
The DNA here is from genome assembly GCA_049516275.1 of Candidatus Acidiferrales bacterium. Classification (GTDB taxonomy): domain Bacteria; phylum Acidobacteriota; class Terriglobia; order Acidiferrales; family UBA7541; genus Palsa-295. Next base: position 2,144 of record JBEKTG010000073.1, on the reverse strand, counting down.
GTCGTAGAGGGCGCCAAACCCTTCACGCAGCAGTTCACCTTCAATGGGCCGATGATCGCCGTGCTCGATAACAACCTGTATCACCAGTACGCGGTACTGGCCCGCCTCTACGACTGGAACAAGAAGGGCCTGCAGACGTTCTCAGTGCTCGTGCCGCAGGCGATGACTCCCGGAAGCGTTACCGTGGAATCGCTGGGCCCGCAGGACGCGGGCGGCAAGAAGCTTGACGAACTTCGCGTGAAGACCGAAGACCTCGAACTCGACCTCTACTTCGAAAATCAGCGCCTCGTAAAAATCGACGCCCCCGAAGCCAACGCCGAAATCGTCCGCGAGTAGCTTTACGAGCGGTCGTTGTTTGCCTTTCGAGCGAAACTACCGATTGCTTTGCTGCGTAGCGACGAGTTTCGAGGGGATGTAACCGAGCTGCCCGATTCGATTCAGAATTGTGTTGTAGGTTTCCGGGTCGAGCCGGGGCGTGCGGCTCAGGACCCACAGATATTTACGCCTAGGTTCGCCTACGACAGCGTACCGATACTCGGGGTCGAGCATTACCACCCAGTAGTCGCCCGAGAAGGGCCAGAAGAAGGTTACTTTCAGCTTGGCATTAGTTTCCGGCTCGACGACCTTCGCCACTCCGCGAACGCTCTTCGTCCCGCCATTCGGTTTGCGGCATGCGTTCACCACTTCGATTCTTCCGTCTGGGCGGAAAGAGTACTGAGCGGTTGTGTCGCTGTCACAGCTGCGTTCGAAGCGGTTGGGATAGCGCGCGATTTCATACCAGGTGCCGAGGTAGCGCTGCAGGTCTACTTTGCCGACCGTCTGCAGCGGCGGAGCCTCGCTGGCCTTGCCATCCGCCGCGGCCGCTACCGCAACCCCGGTGACCGTCACCGCCAGCCCCATCCCGAGCCAGCATAAACTTTGTGCCGTTTTCCGCCTCATAAGCACCCTTGGGAGACTAATCCATATATCCATTAGAACAGCTTTCGGCGTGACCGAGATATAGCAGCTTCCCTGAATTTGAGAAGGGGCTTCGTGTAGGCGCTGCTGTTGGCGTGTTGCCAACTCGGATTTGATTCCGCGGGCGGGGTCGCATGCGTCTCTTGTACACTACCGGCATTCAACGAGGAGGCTTCTGTGATGAACGCACATCTGCTGCCCAAGGGTCGAACGCTGCGCAATCTCACGCTGCGAGCGGCGGCCGCGGTGATCGTCAGCTTGCTTGCCGCGCACGGGACACTGGCGCAGAAGGTGACCATGGAATTCGACCAGGCCGCCGACTTCAGCAAGTACAGGACGTTCGCCATTCGCGACGGCCGCCTCAACAGCAAAAACGCCGCGCTCGACAGCGACCTGGTGAAAAAGCAGATCGAGGCGGATATCGTTCATGACCTTACCGCAAAGGGGCTGATGCAGGTAACCGGGCCCTCCGACCTGAACGTGCGCTATACGTTCGGATCGGCTCGCAAAGTGGAGACCGAGGCCTACCCGGCGGGCTGGTACGGCTGGGGAACGCGCATTGTCCGCGTGCCCTACGCCGAGGGAACGCTCGTGATCGATCTTCGCGATCCCACCACTCGTTCGCTTGTGTGGCGGGGCATCGCCAGCGAAGAGAAAAGCGATCCCACAAAAATTGAGGGAAAGCTCGACAAGATGGTCAAAAAAGCCATCGACAAATATCCGCCCAAGAAGTAAGGGCAGAGCGCCCGCCCGGCGTGGCATACTATTGCTGCAAGCCAAAAACGATACGCGTAACCGAAGCGGGGAACACAAGATGCCGATCTACGAATATGTTTGCGACGATTGCGGCCAGCAATACGAGCGCATCGTCATGAACCAGAGCACGAAGGTGACGTGCCCGAAGTGCGCGAGCGCAAAGAATACGCTGCAGCTTTCCGTTTTTGCCGCGCCCGCCAATGGCAGCAAATCCTCCAGCGGCTCAGGAGGCCCGGCTCCCTCGGGTGGTTGCGGACCCGCCTGCGGCTGCCACTAGAACGCAATCGAAAGCACCGGAGAAATTCGTATGGCAATGAGCCGGTTGCTCGCGCGAGGCGAGCACACCACAAACAACCCGCAGCACGAGCAGTTCACCGAAACGATCTACGGCGTCATTTGTTCCACCTGCCGCAACTACGTTCTCATCGACA
>JBEKTG010000072.1:0-10679 GCA_049516275.1 Candidatus Acidiferrales bacterium | reverse complement strand
GTTGAGGCAGCGATCAAAGAAGGGAGGTACATCCCGGTGGATGCCGCTGACACACTCTCTACTTTCATGGTCAATGATATGCCTGACGCGGATCGTTTTTTTGACGTTGTGGGTGGCCTCGTTAGGGCAGCCGCCAAGGCAGGGAAACAAGAGCATCCCCGGGTTGCGGTTTGTGGAGAATGTTCACCTCTATTGTTGGCGGAAGGTAAAAGAGACGCTGCAATTCGATGTGAACAACTCTGGGACCAAGTTGCCACAACCTACGAGGTTGATATCCTCTGCGGATATGCGTTGAGCAGCTTTCACGGCGAAGAAGACCAACACGTTTTCCAAAGCATTTGCGCTGAACACTCAGACGTTTATTCCCGGTGAAACTCACCGTAGGATGAATGCTTTAAGAACTGAATCGCAAGTCATCCCGCTGCAACTGCCTCGCCTTTTTTGCAAGTAGTTCCAATTCGGTTTCGGGCACGACGAATTCCGCCCTGCCACAATCCTGGCAAACAATAAGCTCGTGGAGTACCCAGACAACGGGATCGCCAATGTACTTAAGTCCGGGGCGACGGATGCCCATCTCCCCGATGAACTCTTGCTGGTTGACTGATCCACACGAGTTGCATTGCATACCAGTCCTCCGAAACGTCTGCTTAGCGAGATACACGTCGCTGCCGGAAGTGAGTTTAGCGTCATCCATCCAGCCAGCTATTTGTTATGCCGGCTGCTCGGTCTTGCAAGCAACTGCGACCACAAGCAACCCCCCAAGATTCAATGCTTTCACTTGCTGAACCAGCCGCCGGAAAGTAGTCTATCGCCTGATGACTCCTGATTTCCTTGCGCTGGGCCTTATCTGGTATATCGTTTTTCTTTTTTCGACCACGTGCCATGAAGGGGCGCATTCCCTTGTCGCGCACCTCGGCGGCGATCCCACCGCTTTTCAGGCGGGCCAGGTGTCGCTCAACCCGATCCCTCACATCCGGCGCGAGCCCATCGGGCTTCTGGTTGTCCCTATCATTTCCTACCTGGCGGCGCACTGGATGATCGGCTGGGCCAGCGCGCCTTTCAACCCCGCGTGGCAGCAGCGCTACCCGCGTCGCGCGGCCTGGATGGCGCTGGCCGGGCCGGGCGCAAACTTTGTGCTGGTGATTTTGTCGGCTGCGTCGATTCGCATCGGCATGGCGCTGGGATTTTTCCGCATGCCCGATTCTGTAGGGTTCACGCACATCACCGAAGCGGCCGCGCCTGGCATCGCCGGCTTTCTGGCCACTTTTCTGAGCATCCTCTTCGTGCTGAACCTACTGCTCGGCACGTTCAACTTGCTGCCTGTGCCGCCGCTCGACGGAAACACCGCGATCACCGTGTTCATGAGCGATCGAGCCGCTTTGCGATTCGTCTCCTGGACGCGCAGCCAGGGTTTCGGCATGGCGGGATTGCTGCTGGCCTGGGTGCTCTACGATCGAATCTTTGGCTCCATCTTTCGCGTGGCTCTGGCGGCTCTCTATCCCGGCGCGCACTGGGGATAATCTCAACACCTGCCGCCTCGGCCGATCTGATCCGAATGCAAACAGATGTAGCGGATGCGATTCGATCGCGCCTCGAAAAAACTTTCGCCCGCGCCTAAGTTCTGACTTTTGAACACCTGCGAATCGTGCACCTTGGCAATCCCCATGCATTCCAACCCTCGGAGGTAGCGATGGATTCGATCGACAAATTGCAGACCAGCTATCGTGTCGAAGTTTCGGGGTGGGACGCGTCGGAAGCGTTCTTTGTGGAGAAGACTACGCTCAATTGGCGCGGCGGGGACCAGAAGGAAATCAGCCTGCGTGCGGGCCTGCGCGAAGGATGCGTCCTGTTTGTGCGCCTGCTGCAACCGATCGCGCTCGTGAACAATATTCCGATCGCCTATCAGGCGGCAAAGGTGATGAAAAGAGATGCCAAGGGCCGCACGCGCGTGAGCCTGGCTCGGCTCCGCCCGAAGGACAGGGGCGCGGCAGCGGAGATCTGGCAAGGCGAAGCAATGCAAGAGACGGCCTGACCCGGGCTGAACCGTTCAGCTTTCTTCTCTCGAAGTAGCGACTCCGCATTCCGTACCGGTTTGGGACTTCGATACCACTCCGGCACTCCCGACCTGGCATTTAGGCGAGAACGAAGAGGTAAATCAATTCAAGCCTCGTCGCAGGCCCAGAACACCCGGGCGAATAATCGAAACAATTCAGAACATTTACCCACAATCGGCGTCTCAATCGATTGTCGAACCAATGCTTGAATGGCACACGTGTCCCCCGCAGGAACTGTGGCCCTGGCCGTGCCTTATGCCCCTGCACTATGGCTACTGCTCTTCAAGACACCGCAATCAACCTTGCTCGCAGGAATCTTCCCATCTGCGTCCTCGATGACGATCCGGACCAGGTGGAAATAACATCCAGCCGGCTCGACCGAGACGGCTTCCCCGTCGTGGGAACCACCAATCCACAGGACGCTCTTCACAAAATTCGCCTCGGCGGCTGCCGCGCCGTGCTGGCCGATTTTCGAATGCCGTCCATGGACGGGCTCGTTTTTCTCAAGAAGACGCTGCAATACGACCCGGGCATTTACGTCATTCTGATGAGTGGATTCTATGACGTCGAAACCGCGATCGAAGCCATCAAGGGCGGGGCCTACGATTTTCTCTGCAAGCCCCTCGACTATGCCCGCCTGGAGAGAACTCTCGACGATCTGGCTGCAATCTTCACGCAGCGATCGGAGGTCCGCGAGCTTGAAGAACGCCTGTTCAAGAACTCGCAGTTTCAGGGCATCGTCGGGAAAAGCCCGGCCATGCTGGAAGTGTTCGATCTGGCAAGAAAAGTGGCCCGCCATTTCACGAACGTGCTGATCAGCGGCCCCACCGGCTCGGGAAAAGAACTGGTGGCGCGCGCGCTGCATGAGTTAAGCCCCGTCTCGCAGGAGCGGTTCGCCGTCTGCAATTGTTCGGCGCTGGTGGACACGCTTCTGGAGAGCCAGCTCTTCGGGCATGTCCGCGGCTCGTTTACCGGAGCCACCGATACGCGCCCCGGCCTGTTTGAATACGCCAATGGCGGCACCGTGTTTCTCGACGAGATAGGCGAGACATCGCCGCAGATGCAGGCCAAGCTCCTGCGCGTGGTTCAGAACCGGGAAATCCAGCGCATTGGATCGCCCGAGCTAAGAAAGGTGGACGTGCGCGTGATCGCGGCGACCAACCGCGATCTGCGCGCCGAGGTGCTGGCGGGCCGCTTCCGCGAAGATCTATTCTACCGGCTGAACAGCATCGAAATCCGTGTCCCGGCACTAGTCGAGCATTCGCAGGACATTCCCATGCTTATCCAGCACTTCCTGAAAAAATACAGCGAGGCGTACGGGAAAACCTTCCGGGGGCTTACCCGGCGCGCCCAGATCGTGCTCATGCAGCATGACTGGCCGGGGAACGTTCGCGAGCTGGAAAACGTGATTTCGAGTGCGGCCATCACGGCAACCGCCGAGTTCATTGACGTATGCGATCTCCCCGAACATCTGCAGAAGCCCCGGCATCGTGTGTCGATGGCGGACCACGATTGGCGCGCCGTTCCGCTGGACGAAGTCCGCCGAGAACACATCGAGCGCGTTCTTGCGATGTGCAATGGTAACCGCGTGCGCGCCGCTCATACGCTCGGTATCGGGCGCACCAGCCTCTACCGGTTTCTCAAACGCTCGCGAAAGCAATCGTCCGCAAAGGGCGCCGCTTAGGGCGGCACCGCGATGTTTCAACTGCGCACTTCGTTCCATTTCGCAGCATCCCGCGATGGGACGGACCCGCGTAATCTCCCCCGCCTGAGGCGCTCGCCCGCACGGCAACTGGGCGTCTGAATGCACTGGAGAATGCTGGAGAGCGCGATGCAGAGAATGAAACTCGAGGGGGAAGATCCGAATTTATTTGGCCCGTCCAACCGCCGGCGTGAGCCGCGGCTGCCGCTCACGTTTCCCATCGAGGTTTCCGGGCTCGACCGGGCCGGGCACTTCTTCACCGAGCAGAGTTCCTGTTCGGATGTGGGCGAAGCCAGCTGCGCCTTCCGGCTTCGTGCGGACCTGGAAGAAGACGCGGTAGTCGCGATTCGCTCGTTCCACTGGCAGAACCACAACGTGCTCGATTCAAGGCCCGTGCTTTTCCAAGTAGCGCGAATCGAGAAGGACGGCGAGGAATGGATTGTCGCAACCATCCGGCTGCAGCCACAACTCTCCCAGAACAGCCAGGGTATCTCGAATATCGAGCGAGCGGTCTCCTGAGTTCCCGCCCAGCTCCCCGCCATACGCAGTCGGGGAACGCCAATCTCCCGATTGGCAGATTTGCCGTTTTGCCCCATGCGACGGCAAAGGCTCAGAGGGATCGTTCGTAGCTGCGTTCCTCAGGATGGCAACGAAAAGGAAAGACAAAACACCACGGAAATAAGGGCTGAAGAGTCCCTCAGCCGCTGCCGGGCGCGAAGTGCCTACCGCTCGCGGCGCCGTTCCCACGAGCCTCCGTCCTCTGCTTCCTTTGCCTCCCGTTGGTTAGTTCCCGCTGCCGGTCGTGTAAGAAGCGTTATGCAGCAAAGACGCCGGCAACGACACGTTGGAGTCCATGCGCACGAGCATTCTCGTCTCCGCCGGGAGTTCCACGTCTTTGCCCTTCTTCGCAATCACATAAGCGGAGCCGCCTACCAGGCCGATGATCGTGCCGCGCATGATGCGGCTGAAAATCGCTCCGGCCACCGAGCCGCCCGCGGTTCCGATGGCGATATCTTCCACGTCCGTCTTCACGTCATGGCGTTCCTGCACCACGACGCCTTCCACCGTGGAAATATCCTTGCGCTGCTTACCGGTGTCCATGCCTGCATCGTAGATCGAGAGAATGCTCATGCGTGCCGGAAAGATGCGGCTCTCCACTTCCACGGAATTGAACACCAGGTTCATCGACGCGCCGCCGCGAAACATCGAAATCCACTTGGGCCGCTGCACACTGCTGACCGTGCCGTGAATCTTGGCGCCAGCGGGCAGGATGATCGTGTTGCCGCTGAAAACGGGTTCGGCGACCACGGCCGTGAAAGGATCGCCATTGTGGGCCACCGTCGTGGTGAGGCCGTTCGAAAGCGTGACCCGCACCTGGGTTCCTGGAATCACATTCTGAGTGGCCTGCGCGTTGACCGAAGACGCCGCAAACAGCGCCAGCAGCGCCGCGGCGAAAATACTCGCAAAGCTCTTCATTGAATCCTCCTGTGTCGTGAAGCAGGACGCTGTGCGTCCGCGAAGATTTTTGATGGAATGCCAGTGAAAAGACCCGCGCGAAATTCGAGAACGTACAGCCTGCGGCGAAGATTCGCGAAGGTGTTAAGGGCAGGCTGCGGAATGCACACGAGCCCATGCCCTGTCCGCCCCCATTTCGTGGGGGTTGCCGCTGGCGCAGCGGTGAGAGTGCGGAGGACGCACTCGGGCGTTACGTTACATCATGAACGGAAATCGCCGCCAAAAAAATTGCGCGATGGTTCGTAAGCGGCATACGGCGTTTCAGGGAGGTCAGACCAGCAAGAGAGACGCTGCTCCTGAGCAGACGCAGCGTCTCTTCGCAAAAGTACGGAGCTGGCGAAACAGCTGAGCCGCCGTTACGCCCCTCCGTAGAACTACTTACCGGCTGGGCGTCCCTTGGAGGCCGCAGCAGCAGCCATGGCCGCGGGCTTCTCCGGTTCAGCCGCCGGCTTGGCTTCCCCATGATTCCCGTTGAGGGAGACGAGACCCAGCGCCTTACGCAGCTCGTTTTCTATCTTCCCGCGGATATCCTCGTGCTCTTTGAGGAAGATACGGGCATTTTCGCGCCCCTGGCCGAGGCGCTCCCCCTTGTAGGAGATCCATGTGCCGGACTTTTCGAGCACATTCTTCATGACGCCTAGGTCCAGCAGATCGCCTTCGCGGGAGACGCCTTCGCCATAAATAATGTCAAACTCCGCTTCGCGGAAGGGCGCCGCCACCTTATTTTTGACAACTTTGGCGCGAGTCCGCGAGCCGACCACGCGGTCGCCTTCCTTAATGGCCTGAATCCGGCGGATATCGACGCGGATCGAGGCGTAAAACTTGAGCGCGCGTCCGCCCGTGGTGGTTTCCGGATTGCCGAACATCACGCCGATCTTTTCGCGGATCTGGTTAATGAAGATCAAGCAGGTCTTCGATTTAGAGACGATTCCGGTCAGCTTGCGCAGCGCCTGCGACATCAGGCGGGCCTGCAGGCCCATCTGCGGATCGCCCATTTCGCCTTCGAGCTCGGCCTTGGGCACCAGGGCGGCTACCGAGTCCACCACGACCACATCCACGGCATTCGAGCGAATCAGAGCTTCGGCGATCTCCAGGGCCTGCTCGCCGTTGTCCGGCTGCGACACCAGGAGATTGTCGACATCCACGCCAAGCTTGCGCGCGTAGACCGGGTCGAGCGCGTGTTCCGCGTCGATGAAAGCGGCCTGTCCGCCGAGTTTCTGCGCCTCGGCGATCACGTGCAGGGTCAAGGTTGTCTTGCCGCCCGATTCCGGGCCATAGACTTCGATCACACGGCCGCGCGGAAATCCGCCAATACCCAGGGCCGCGTCAATCGAAATAGAGCCGGTGGGAATCACACTTACTGGGACGAGCACATCCCTGTTGCCCAACCGGATGATCGAGCCTTTGCCGTGCTGCTTTTCAATCTGCGATATCGCCAAATCCAGATTTTTAGACTTTTCGTCGTTCATCGATGCCACCTCGAAGGCTTTCGTTTAGGTCCCGCCTCGGCGGGCGGCCTGATTCTACCAGAGTGCAAATTGCCCGGCCTCGGCATTTCTGGAGGAGCATCCTAGCACAAGGCGAACATAAAGCGAAAGTGTTATTTTGAGTCACAGGCTGCTCTGAGGCTGATTCCAATCCCATAGCGGAACTCGCACCGTCGGGCAGCGATTGACCGCAGCCCGATAGAAATAGGAGCGAGAGGCGAGGGATGCTAGAATGCAATATGAGCAACGCCTACCGATTCGTTTTTGAATGCCCCAATGGACACAACATCAACCTCCAACGGAAGTGCACCAAAGAATCGCTTTCCGAATCCGAAGCGCTAGAGCTTTTCGGCGAAATCGAAGTTTCGTGCGACAAACTCAAGTGCGGCTGGCACGGCAAGGCCTCGAACGCAAGGCTTCTCCGGATACTGCCTTTCAACTGGATTCTTTCGCCGGTCTCTTGACGAAACCCAGCGTGCTCGCGGACTCCCAGTCCTTCCCGATCAGGCAGATGTTGGTCTTCCCGGCAGCAGGCTGACTCTCTATGAAATCGATTGCAGTTCGAACGGGGCAGGAGCGCCAGAAGGGTCCCGGCAAATTCCACGAGATCGCGACCGTCGCGTGCGATAAGTGCGATGCGGAGTACGTGATCAGCCACAAACGGAAGCTGCGCGCCAGCCCCACGATTGCGGCCGGGCAGGCGGTGGAGTTGAAGGCGATTCTGTCCGAGGATCACAGCCCCAAGGACAGACGTGAGCATCCGGACCTCGTCGAATTCGACTGACGGTTCGCTTGAGCTTCTATCCCGTTCCACGATACCGTAAGCCGCGTCTGTACCCGCCCGCCGAACGCCATGCAATCTCGATGTTCTGAAGCCATGGCAGTATGTACGGGCGCTCCGTGAATACAAACTCGTGCGGATGGCATCCAACGATTTAACAGCCAGAGCAAGCACATGACCCGTAAAACCACGCCCAAATCGGATCAGCCCTTCGCCGGCAGCCAGTTGTCACAGCCGGGTGGGCTCGACCTTTTCCACGCGCCGGTCCGAGACTGGTTTTCGGCGGTTTTTGAGAAGCCGACACGTCCGCAGGTTCTCGGATGGCCCGCCATCGCCCGCGGCGATTCCACGCTGATTCTCGCTCCTACGGGCACCGGCAAGACGCTCGCAGCATTTCTCTGGTGCATCGACCGCCTGATGTTCAGCCCCGCTCCGGCTGAAGCGGAGCGCTGCCGCGTGGTGTACGTTTCACCGATCAAGGCGCTGGCCGTGGATGTGGAACGCAACCTTCGCGCCCCGCTTGTGGGCATCGCGCAGGCCGCGCAGCGGCTCGGTGTGCCATTCCATGAGCCCAGCATTTTCATCCGAACGGGAGACACGCCGCCCAACGAGCGCGCCCGCTTTTTGCGGCATCCTTCGGACATTCTCATCACCACGCCGGAATCGCTCTACCTGATGCTGACTTCGCAGCCGCGCGAACTGCTACGGCCGGTCGAAGCTGTCATCGTGGACGAAATCCATGCCATCGTGCCCACCAAGCGCGGATCGCATCTCGCGCTTTCGCTCGAGCGCCTGGAGCATGTGGCCGGAAGGCGCCTGCAGCGCATCGGGCTTTCGGCCACGCAACGGCCGCTGGAAGAAGTGGCCCGTTTCCTCGGCGGCGCGGACGCGTCCGCATCGGCGCAAAATTCGGTGGCGCCCGCTGCCGCAGACTCGCCTCTCGCGGAATTCGAATCGCCCATCACCGCGCCCGTGTATCGCCCCGTCGCGATCGTAGACGCGAGTGAACCCAAACGCCTCGATCTGCGCGTAGAAGTTCCCGTCGAGGACATGACACAGCTCGACAAAATCGAGCCGCTTCCGAGCGGCTCCGCTTCCCAAGGCCCGGCACGGCCATCCATCTGGAGTGCGATTCATCCCAAACTGCTGGAGCTGGTGCGCGCGCACCGGTCCACGCTGATCTTTGTGAATAACCGGCGGCTGGCCGAGCGCATTTCCGGCGCGATCAACGACCTCGCGGGCGAAACCCTGGTGCGCGCTCATCACGGAAGCGTGGCCGTCGCACAACGCAAGGAAATCGAGGATCGCCTGAAACTCGGCACGCTGCGAGGGCTGGTGGCCACGTCGTCGCTCGAACTGGGAATCGATATGGGCGCGGTGGATCTGGTGGTACAAGTGGAATCGCCGCCCTCCGTGGCGAGCGGCATGCAACGCGTCGGGCGGGCGAGCCACCGCGTCGGCGCGGTGAGCAATGCGGTGATTTATCCGAAGTATCGCTCCGACCTGGTGGCGTGCGCCGCGATCACGCGCGCGATGTACGACGGGCAGGTGGAATCGGTTCACTATCCACGAAATCCCCTGGATGTTCTGGCGCAGCAGATCGTCGCAACCGTGGCGTTCGATTCGTGGACGGTGGAGCAGCTTTTTCAACTGGTGAGGTCCGCCGCTCCGTATGCCTCGCTCACCCGCGCGGTTTTCGATAGCGTGCTGGACATGCTTGCGGGCCGCTATCCCAGCGATGAATTTGCGGAATTGCGCCCGCGCCTCACGTGGGATCGCGTGACCAACCGCCTGACGCCCCGCCAGAGCGCGCGCAACGTCGCAGTGATCAATGGCGGCACCATTCCCGATCGCGGGCTGTATGGCGTCTTCCTAGCGGGCAGCACGAAGGGATCTCGAGTGGGCGAACTCGACGAGGAGATGGTCTTCGAGAGCCGCGCAGGCGACACCATCATCCTGGGCGCCACCACGTGGCGCATCGAGGAAATCTCGAACGATCGCGTCACCGTCTCACCGGCTCCCGGCGAACCCGGCAAGATGCCTTTCTGGCACGGCGACACTGCGGGCCGCCCCGCTGAATTTGGCCGAAGGATTGGCGAGATGACCCGCCAATTGCTTGCGATGCCTCGCCCCGCGGCCTTTACCACGCTGGTGGAAGCCCACAGCCTGGATGCGAGCGCCGCGACAAATCTGCTCCGCTATCTGGAAGACCAGTCTCTAGCCACCGTGCGAGTCCCAAGCGACCAGGAGATTGTGATCGAAACCTGCCGAGACGAGCTCGGCGACCGGCGCGTCTGCGTACTCACACCCTTTGGCAGCCGCGTGCATGCGCCGTGGTGTATGGCGGTGAGCGCCAAGCTGCGCGCGGAACGCGGGCTGGACGTGGAGTCCATGTGGTCGGACGACGGGTTCGTCCTGCGAATTCCAGACAGCGACGAAGAAATTCTTTCCGAGCACCTGCTTCCCGATCCCGCGGAGTTTCAACAACTGGTGCTGCAGCAGCTTGGCTCGACTTCCCTCTTCGCCGCGAAGTTTCGCGAGGCCGCCGCGCGTGCGCTGCTTCTTCCCAAGCGGCGCGCTGGAATGCGCGCTCCGTTGTGGCAGCAGCGCAAACGCGCCTCGGACTTGCTGGCCGTGGCCGCGCGGTTTTCGTCCTTTCCCATAATTCTCGAGACGTACCGCGAGTGCATTCGCGATGTGTTCGATCTTCCCGCGACGGTCAACCTGCTTTCCGAGATTCAACGGGGAGCGATCCGCGTTACGAGCGTGAGCTCCGACCGGCCCTCGCCGTTTGCATCCTCGTTGCTTTTTTCCTACGTGGCCAACTACATCTATGAAGGCGACGCGCCGCTCGCGGAACGGCGGGCGCAGGCCCTTTCGATCGACCAGTCGCAATTGCAGGAAATTCTTGGCGATACCGACCTGCGCGATTTGCTGGACCAGGCCGCGATCGACGAAGTGGAAGGCCGCCTGCAGTTTCTCGACGAGGAGTACCAGGTCCGCCACACGGATGGCGTGCACGATCTGCTGCTTTCGTTGGGCGATCTCTCCGCGTCCGAAATCGCCTTGCGGTCGGCAAGCCCTGAGGCGGCCGCCACAATCGATGAGCTCGTCGACGCGCGGCGCGCGGTGCGCGTGCG
>JBEKTG010000071.1:0-10737 GCA_049516275.1 Candidatus Acidiferrales bacterium | reverse complement strand
GCCCGCGCCATCCGAAATCCAATCAACAGCGCGAGAAATCCATACAGCGCGGTTTCGACTGCCATCGCGGTCCGGTAAGGCGCGGAGTAGCCATCCGCGGGAATTTTTCCTCCCGCGCGGTCGTACAGAAGCACGCCCCCATGCGCCACAATCAGAAGCGGCGCCCACAGGATCGCCGGGCCAATCGAAAAGTGATTGTCCAGCTTTCCCGTAGCCGTCCTCTCTTCCGGCCGGATGCGGCCTTCCGCATCCACTCGGCCCATCCGGAAGCTGGCATTCGCCCGCAGCCAGTCCTGCCTGAAATCCAGCCGGTGTTCGATCAGAAGAGATCGCGCAAACGCGTAATATCCCACGCCGTCCCCGCGGACCCACGGATTGATCAGCGGCAGCGTTAGCACGAATAATGAAACAAGAATTTTGTCGTATTTCGTGAATCCCGTCACGGCGCCGTCTCGCGGCTGCCTCACGGCTTCACTTGGGCGGCCGCCGGAATCCCGCCTGGCGGGGCATCCGCGGGCTGAGTCGTTTCCTTGCGTAGAATGGCGATCAGTGAAAGCGGCGGCAGCGGGAGCACGGGTTCGAGAATCCGGAATACCGGCGTCAGAAAATTGAGCATCCGGATTTGCCCCAGGTCGAAGGTCTTCTTCCGCAGCACGCTTCCGTTCAGCCACCATCCCAGCACGCCGGCCTTGTTGAATTTCAGCACGCGCTCCACGTGAAATCCGGATTGCTCCGCCGCGGTCACCAGCCCCGGTTCCGTGTACCGCCGCATATGGCCCAGAACGGCGTCCAGCGTCCCGTAGAGTTTCGGCCCGGACGGCACCAGAATAATGGCCCGGCCGCCCTCTTCAAGACTTTGCAGGATGTTTTGCAGAGCCAGCACGTCCTCTTCGATGTGCTCCACCACGTTCAGGCACACCACCGTGTCGAAGGATTGTCCCTTGGGAAACGATTCCGGCTCCGTGGCGTTTGTGTACGCCACACGCATGTAGGGCCTCGCCGCGCGCAGCGTAACCAGATAATTCAAATAATTCGGATTCACATCGGTCGCCCAATAGATCGCGCGGGGCATCAGGTGTACAGACATATTCCCAGTCCCCGCCCCAATCTCCAGGACGCGATCGCCGATATAAGGCCGGATTACATCCGCCATCCAACCCGTAAACCGCGGCGCGCGGTTCAATCGTCCGAGTATTTCCCCGCCGAATTCGTCTTCGTTATAAATGCGGTCGGATACCGCATAGCGCGCGATGGCCCATAACGCGCGCGCTCCATCCTTCCAGCCGATCTTCTTGCCTTCCAGGTAGGTTCGTCCCGAATAGCTGATCGGCACCTCGAAGATGCGGCTTCCTCTTTTCGCGAGCTTGATGGCCAGTTCAGGTTCCACGTCGAATGTGGAGCTTTCGAGAGGAATGCTTTTCAGCAGATCCGCGCGAACCATTTTGTAACAGGTTTCCATGTCCGTCAGATTCAGGTCGCAGACAAGGTCGCAAAGAAACGTCAGCAGCTTGTTTCCCATCGCGTGGCGGAAGAACAGCGTGCGTTTGTAACCTCCCGACATAAAGCGAGAGCCGAAAACCGCATCGGCATCCTCGAAAAGAAATACCTCCACCATTTTCGGAAGGTCGGCCGGATGATACTCAAGGTCGGCATCATGGATTACCACCAGCTCCGTATCCACGCGTCCCAATCCCGTGCGGATCGCGGCTCCCTTTCCGCTGTTCTTTTCATGGCGCAGCCAGATCCACGACATTTTTGCGTCAGGCTGCCCCGCTTCCAGGGATGTCCGGAATCGCTCGATAGCAGCGGCGGTTCCATCCGAAGACCCGTCGTCCACAACGATCACTTTGATCGCATCCAGTAGCGGGCACTCCCCGAGAACGCGCAGCCTCTCCAGGCTCGCCTCGATCAGATACTGTTCGTTGTATGCCGGCACGATGACGGAGAGTGTTGTTGCCATCCGTTTCTTGCGGGGGTTGTCAAAGTCCAAGCGAGCGGTCTCCGCAACGTCTTGCGCGGACCGAATCTTGCCTATGGAACGGCCTGTTGGTGTGGTGTTCATGCTCTATCCAGAAAATCTCTCAATCGCACTCGACGACTGCATTCGGCAATATCGCCCGGTCCTTCAGCTCAACTCTGGCCAGCAGTGCTGCTGCTCCGATCCCCGCCAGTACCGCGAGCAGCGGATCGATAAACGGCATCCGGTACCGCGTATTCATATTAAACGGCAGGTGCATCGCCGTTACCAGCGTTACATACAGCAAAAAAATCTGTGCCACCTGCGCGTTTCGGGCTCGCAACTGGAACCAGCCAAAAAGCGCCATCCCCAGTATGGCCCAGTAGACGAACACTCCCGCGGACCGCGCGATGCGATCCCGCAAAGTAAACGATCCGGTCCAAAGCAGTTGGTCAGTGCTCAGCCAGAAATAAGAGAGCTTCTTCATTTCAATCGGAATAAGCCCCCATCCCATTCTGCGCCAGACCCTCTTCGTAGCCGCCCAGCACTCCCGATTCAGCACCGGTTCCGCAGCCAGTGCGAGTCGGCTCGGGTCATTCGTCTCAATATCGACGGGTGGCACCCAGCCCACCTCCGCGCGCAACTTCTCCGCATCTCCCGGCAAAGCCCGCGCTTGCGGCACCACCACCCCTTGCAGCGCGTCCATTCCGGAGTGCGTCGAAAATAAGGCCGCCCCGTGGAACACCGTAAAATTGCGGATCACCCACGGTGAAATTACGATCAGAGGAACGATAATCGCGGCCATAGCGCTTCGCCATCTGGGCAATCCGTCTCTCACGAGAAATACTACGCAAAGGACCACCACGCCGAGCACCGCCATGTTGAACCGCGTGAGCGCTCCCAATCCCGCGACGCACCCCAGGCCGAACAATACATTCCAGCGCGGCTGTAGCACATACTCGGCGATCAGGCAGAGGAAAATCGCTGCAAATAGCGTGGCGGGAGCTTCCGTCAAAATCTCGCCGTTCATATCCGCAAGCGTGGGGGCGAATAACCCAAACAAAAGCGCGAACTTCCCTGCCGCGTCGCCAAAGAGCCGCCGGGCCAGAAACGCGCAAAGGAACACCACCGCGAGCCCTTCCAGAAACTGCAGCCAGCGCACGGCCATTAGGGCGTGAACGCCAAAAACCTTCAGGAAAGAAGCGAGCAGGAGGGGATACACCGGTGCTCTGAGCGCCGTCGGCATCCCCGCGTAGGCGTACCCTTTCCCTTCGATAAGGTTTTGAGCCAGCAGCAGATACGTCGCCGTGTCGCCACCGCCTCCCCAGGGAGTTCTGGCGGCATTGCCCGGCAGGGCAGCAACCAGCACGCGCAGCAGAAGTCCGGCGGACACCGCTCCCGCGAAAAGATAGGAATGTTCTCCAGCAGTTCGATTTTTGGCGCGAGGAATTCCTATAAGAGGAGCTTGGCTTTCGCCGGGCGGGCCTTGCATAGTTCGCTGTTCGGTAGACGTCTTTGCCTCTAGAGCGCAGGCTTCAGCGGCTCTTCTTCCGCCGCTGCGGGCGGCGCTGCGGGCACTGCCGGAAATTTCGCGTGCTTGCCGGAGTCCTCACCGTATCCGTATCCATACGCATACGGATAGTATCGATACGAATAGTAATAATCCGGAGCGCTCGCATCCACCGCGTTCAGCACGACGCCCAGAAGGCGGCACTTGACCGCGGCGAGAAGGTTGCGCGTCCGGGTAAAAGCTTCCTTGGGCGTCGCGCCGCTGCGGACCACCAGCAGCACTCCATCGGTAAGGGCGGACAAAATCACCGCATCGGTAGCCGCCATCACCGGCGGCGAGTCAATCACGATGAACTTGAAGCGGCGCCGCAGCTCCGCGATAGCCTCGCGCATCCGGTGCGAAGAGAGCAAATCAGCCGGGCTCGGCGGCACGGGGCCCGTCGTCAGGGCGGAGAGATTATTGATCGTCGGATGGGGCGCGATGGCTTCGTCAAGGGTGGCAACGCCCGCAAGATAGGAACTCAGGCCGCCCACTTCCTTTCCGCCGGTCAGGTTCAACGCGCGGCGGACGCCGGGTTTTCGCAGGTCGGAATCCACCAATAGCGTACGGTCGCCCAGTTGCGCCAGGGTCACGCTCAGGTTCACCGCCGCCGTCGTCTTTCCTTCGCGAGGCAAAGCGCTAGTCACCAGGATCACCTGGGGAGGGTGATCGGCCTGCGAAAGCAACAGCGAGGTGCGCAACGCGCGAAAAGCCTCCGAAATCTGCGACTTCGGCTGGATGTAGGACAGCATCTCCACACGCGGACCGGTAGGACTGGGCGCCTCCGGTTGCCGCCCCAGCCGCGCGAGCCTCCCCTGGTAGCCGTTCAACCCTGGCTGCGACGGCACGACCGCCAGCGATGGCAGCCCGGTCAGCGCTTCCACGTCATCGGGAGACTTGATCGTGTTGTCCAGATACTCGCGGAATATTGCGAGGCCTATGCCGCCCACGATACCCACCAGAAATCCAAGAAAGATGTTGCGGGATTTCTGCGGACGCGACGGGCTGGTGGGCGCAAGCGCTGGGTCAACCACTCGAATGTTGCTCGATCGCAACCCCGCAGTGATGCCCGCCTCTTTCAGCTTTTGCAGCAACCCGTCATAGAGTTGTTTGTTCGCATCGGCATCATGCTGGAGGATGTGGTATTGCACCAGCTTCTCTGCCTGGCCGTTGGCCTCGGCCTTTTGCTTGTCGAGGGCCTCTTGCAGCAATTGCACATGGCTCTGGGCCGTGGCGTAATCCTGCCGGATGCTGTCCAGCATCGTCCTGCGGCTTGCAGCGAGGCTGGCTTCCACTTCCTTCTGTTGAGCCGCCAGCCGCTGAACCTTCGGGAAGTTGGGGCCATACTGATTCTCGGCGTCGGCATACTGCGCGTCCAGGTCGGACTTCCGGCGCAGAATATCCTGAATCACGGGATTCTCGCGGACGGCTGGAAGCGCGTCGACGTTCCCGGAAGCCGCCATCCGGTAGAGGGCCTCTTTCTCCGACAGCGCCGTCTGGGCATCGGTCACCGCCCTGCTCAAATCGGCCAATTTTTGCGTGGTGATGTCCTGCTTTTCGTCGATTTGCCAGATCTGGTTCTCGCGCTCGTAGGCGATGCGCGCGTCTTCTGAGTTTTGCACCTTTACGCGCAACTCTTCGAGCTCGGACGAAAGCCACGTGGACGCCTGCGTCGTCGCGTCATACTTGCTTCTGAAATTCTGCTCGATGTAATTCTGCAGGTGAGCATTCACAATCTGCGCGGTCAGCTTCGGATCGGCGCCTTCGAAAGTCACTTCCACCAGCTGGCTGTTCGGCACGCGCCGCACTCGAAGCCTGCCGAGAAAAGCGCTCAGGATCGCGGGCCGCGGGCTCGCGGATTCTCCGGGAGCGGCCGCAATCTTTGCATCGGGCGCGCCGCCGAATTCTGGGTACCTGCCCAGATCGAGCGACTTGATGGTCTGAAACGCCAGCGTTTCGCTCTGGAGAATCTCCACCTGGGTGGCGATGTAATTCTCCATGTCCATGTATTCGTCGTACGAATTTCCGCCCTGGAAGGGCAGGTTGTTCTGCGATTCCCGGTCCACCTCCACGCGCGCCGACGCTTCGTAGACCGGCTTCATCTTGAAAGACGCGATCGTCACCGCCGTCACAACCGTGAGGAGAAACGTGAGAATCAGCCACTGGTGCTTCCGGAGAATGAGGATGTAATCGAGCAGGTGCGCTTCGTGCGGCACCTGGTCCCACGGAAGCACGGAGGGCGCGGGCAATACGGCAAGAGGCTCCGCCGGCTTGCGGTCGCGAATCGCTAATCTCGATACATCTTCCATCAGGTCACGATCCTCAAAATACCCAATTCGTTTATTGGAGCAATCCGGGGGTTCTTAATTCGATCGGTACACCGCAACACCCGTTCCGATTCCTATGGCCGCCTCACCCGTCCGCGCGAGGACCTTCCTGCTGGCGCTGTCCGGCACGTAAAGGATATCGTTGGCCTTCATCGCCACATCGCTCGCTTTGCGATTCTCGATCTGCTTGATGTGTACCGGGATACTGTCGCGTTGCCCGGTCGCCGAGTTATTCCGCATGATCACGGCGTCATTCGCTTTGGCAAAACCCGTCAGCCCGTGGGCCAGCGCAATCGCCTTGAGCACCGTGATCTGCTCGCCATGCGCCTGCAGCACGTATCCCCCCGGTTGAGCAATGCCTGCTCCCATCACATAGACGACTCCGGCTTGCGGCACGCTCACCACATCCCCTCCGTAGACCTGGATGTTGAACGCCGGATTGCCGGACTCGAGCAAGTCCTGCAATCGGATCGTAATGGTTTGTTCGTTCGACGCCGGCGCCAACTCGGTGGCACTGGCGGGTTTTACCGCGGGCGATTCGGATTCGGTCCGTGCCTTCCGCGTGACCAAAATCACGCTGCCCGCATTGTCGGCCACGCCTCCGGCCTGAGCCAGCAATTCGAGCAAGGTGGTCGGACGGAGTACCTGGTAAACGATCGGATGCCCCACCGCGCCCACCACGGAAATCGGCTGGCTGTTCTGCTCCCGCACCAACACCGACACCTGGGGATGGGCCACCAGACCATTCGCGATCAAAAGCTGCTGAAACTTGTCTTCCAGTTGGAATGGCGTTAAACCCGCGACTGCAATCTTTCCGGGTAGCAGCGGGTAGCCGATATCGCCCGTGTCGCTAACCCGAACGTCGCGCGAAAGTTCCGGCACGTCGAACACATCGATGTGGATTAAATCCCCGACTCCAATCGGTGTGTCGACAGGCTTCGCTCGCGCAAAAGCCGCCAGCTCCTGAATTTTCTGATTAGTCTGCTGGGAGGTTTGAGTTGCCTGCTGCGCCGATGTGGAAAGACAGCAATACGCAACGAGAAGAAGAACAAGGTTCGGCTTTTTCCAGTCCCAATTCACGCGGACCGTCAAATCCATCGATAGGATAACCCCACGCAACTATCGCGCAGCGCAAGGGGCGCTGTCAATCGCATGATTTCGGAGTGACTTAAGGATTATCTAGGTGTTTTTAGCGATGTGCGATCTAAGTAGTTGTTGCGGCAATCTCTGGTTCGAATCCGTGGAACTACGCACGGTGAAGTACGCACGTCGATTGACGAAACCGCTGATTGCGGCTCGGATCATTCGCCGCTACACTCAACGCCTTTGTGACCCGCTAATTCCATGACTCTTAACGAACAAGCTCAGCCCGGAAGCGCGCCCCTGCGCGACTTGTTCTGTTCACCGGCCTTCATCGCCTCGTTCGCTTTCGGAGTCCGCCTTGTGACGCTCTATTTTATCTGGCGCCATGAATCCGTGACTGGACCATATGGCTACGAAGCCGGGCGGATCGCCGAATCCATCGCCTCGGGGCGCGGATTCAGTTCTCCCCTGGGATCGGTGCAGACCGGCGCTACGGCCTGGCTCTGCCCGATATTTCCGTACCTGATGGCAGCTGTCTTCCGGGTTTGCGGAATCTTCACCCTCACATCGCTGCTGGTGATTCAGATTTTGAACTGCGGGTTTGTTTCGCTCACGGTTTTCCCGATCCACGCCATCGCCAGAAGGTCCTTCGGAGTTCCCTACCAAAGTAATGTCCCGTTGCTTGCTTCCTGGCTCTGGGTTGCCCTTCCCTCCGCGCTACACACGCCGGTGGCAGACATCTGGGACACGTCCTTGACCGGCCTTTTCTTCGCGCTGATCTTCTGGGCCACCCTAGCGATGCACGAGGAGCAGAGCGCGCTCAGATGGGCCTCCTACGGAGCTCTTTGGGCTGTGGCAGCGCTGACGAATGCCTCGGTGCTCTCGGTCCTCCCGTTTTTTATTGGCTGGCTCGTTTGGAGCAGACCGGAAACCTCCGATGGCAGGCTTGCGCGCGCCGCTTTATCTGTGGTCGTACTGGCCTTGCTTTTGGTGCCGTGGACCATTCGCAACCATCGCGCTCTCGGTGAATGGATGCCATTGCGCTCGAACTTGGGCCTTGAGTTGTGGCTGGGGAACAATCCGGCGGGCAGCGACGTGAATTCTTTCGCGCTGCACCCGTTTCAGAACCCGTTGGAAGCGTCCCGATTCAAAAGCCTCGGCGAAATCGAATACATGAGGGAAAAGCAATACGAGGCCATAGCGTTCATGCGGGCCAATCCCGGAACCACCGTGCATTTGATTGCCCGCCGCATGGCGCTGTACTGGTTTGCCGTCAGCGACCGCCCGCGGTTCGACTGGAGCGCCGCCCCGTTCTACGTAAAAGCCCTATTTCTCCCGAACCTGCTGATGATCCTGTTCGCCTGGTTCGGAGCGGCCACGGCCCTGCGCGGGAGCCGTCCGGGAGCGATGCTTTTCGTCTTCGCCCTGCTCGTATTTCCCATCCCTTACTACGTGACGCATGCCCTGGTTCGTTATCGCTTCCCGCTCGACCCAATCCTCGTAATCCTCAGCGTTTACGGCCTACTATCCGCTCTGTCTTGGACACAACGCTGGCACGCATTCCGGCGCCCCGCTTGACACTCTGCCGACTCAGCCCTTAGCATCAACGATTGTGTCCACGCCGGCGTAGCTCAGTGGTAGAGCGAGGGTCTCATAATCCCTAGGCCGAGAGTTCGATTCTCTCCGCCGGCACCAAAAATCCAACTTTAAAATCAGCAGCTTACAAAGCCGCCCAGGCACGCAGCTATCGTCAATAACTTACGCGTTTTCTGCAGGAATGGTGCTTCCCAGGAAGATATCTGAGACTCACGGCTCGTAGCTTTTTCTGGTTGTCCGTATGCGGCAGCTATTTCTTTCCTCCGCCCCTTTCTCCGCCTCCCGGGTGCGCATCGGTTCTGGCGTTGTGCTTGTCGCGGTAAATCTGGCGGCTCTCCCTATTCTGCTGATGCTCGATCTGGTTGTGCTCTGCACCCGTGAGATGGCCGCCATTCGCCGCGCGATCGCTGCGCGCCTCGTTGTGGATGGCGGTTTCGTTGTTTTCGATGTGCGAAGTTTCACCCCGCGTCAATTGCCCGGAATGAACTCCCTGATTGATGCGATTCTGCTGGCGATCCTGGCGGGCGTTCACACCCATCCCCTCGGGGTGAGCCGGAGTCCCATGGTTAACCGCCGCATAATTGCCGCGGTCGACCCGGGCATAATTCTGATGTGAGATCTGACCGGGCGTCTGCCCGAAATGCTGCTCGTTCATCGCGGCGCGTTCCCCGGCATTCGGAAAGGCCCGGATGCCACCCTCGCCGTTGAAGCTGGCGTGGTTGTACGCCCCGGCTTGGATAAAGCCGCGATCCGCGTATACGCCGTGGAAGCCGACGCCCACGTGCCACGCTGCTGTGTTGTAGAGGAAGTGGCCGCCCTCCCAACGTCCGCCCCAGAAGCCGACGCCTCCGTAGCCGAAGCCGTAATTAATTCCGCCGTAGAATCCGACGTGAGGTCCCCAATAGCCCCCATGCCAACCGTAGGCGCCGCCCGCAAATCCCCAGTAGCCAGGCGTCCAAAGCAGACCCGGATGCGGAGGCGCAAGCCACAAGCCGGGAGTCCAGAAGTAGCCCCGGGGGCCGTAGGCCCAGTAGCCGGGCGTCCAAAGGAATCCTTCGGTGGGGCATGGTGGCTGCTCATACACCGGCAGGGCCGGCGGTGCCACCGTAATCGCCACGCCCACGCCAATCTGCGCGTGCGATTCGGCGGGCATGGCGAAGAGCAACGCGAAGAACACGAGATAACGAGCCCTCAGCAACGTTCGCATGTACGAATTCCTCCATTTTCCTGGCTGCCTCCCAACGTACCCAGAGCGGCGGATCGGGAAGCTCACTATTGTAGTAAGTGAGTATCATACAAATCCAGCTATTGGCGAACGAGAAAGAATCTCCGCCAGGAGTTTGAGATCCCGGAAAAGCCCGATCGTCGCCGGGGCGGCGGGCGGCACTGTTGGCTACGACAGTTTGGAGGCCGTAATTTCCATCTCGAGACAAAGGCCGTTGGGGCGGGCGACACAGGAGTATTCGCCGGGGGTGAATCGCGCTTCGCGTAAAATTGTCCGCAGGCTCTCGCGGGAAAACATCGTGTAGTGGAAATTGCCCGGGTAGTCCTGCCCGCCGTAGGTGACCATTCGCAGATTCTCGAAAGGATAAGTTCCCTGGCTGAAGGCGCGGATCATCCCTTCGGCATCGGGTACGACAATGCGAAGGATGCCGGATGGCTTCAGAAGGCGATGCCACGCCGGCAAGAGCGTGGACTTGAGATAGGCCTCGGTGAAATGCTCGGTGAGGTGGGCAGCATAAATCTCCGTCAGCGTCTCCGGCTGGAAGGGAAGAGAGCGAACGTCGGCGATCAGATCGACGCCGGGGAGTTCCCGCTCATCCACATTCAGGTATTCGGGAATGGGTAGGAGGCCGCAGCCCAGGTTCACGCGGAGATTGGCGCCCATCGACAACAGCTTCTCCGGGGAAAGCAGGCGCGGAACAATCGTGGGAGCTGTGGTAGCGGTGGCATCCTGCCCTGCGACGGGAGCTTGTCTTGCGTGAAGCAGCTCGGCGCGGGTCAGCTCGATGACTCGGGCAACGCCGCAGCTCAGATTTCGGTTCTGGAGTTGAAGCGCTTCCATGTCTCGCTTCAGCGAGGCGACTTCGTCGCGCAACTGAAGGACGTGGTCGGTTAAGCGGCGATGGACTTGAGTGTGCAACAGCGCGCTTCGCCCGACGGCCTGGCGAAGCTCCTCGTCAGCAACTTGCTGGCGGAGGGCTTGCTGGCGAGCGGCTTGTTGG
>JBEKTG010000070.1:0-10777 GCA_049516275.1 Candidatus Acidiferrales bacterium | reverse complement strand
ATGCTGGAGCGCTCGACGCATTTGATCAAGGAACGCGGCGGCGGGTCTCTCACCGCGCTGCCTGTCATCGAAACCACGGCTCAGGATATCTCCGCCTATATCCCGACCAATCTTATTTCCATCACGGATGGCCAGATCTACCTTTCGCCCACGCTTTTCCAACTCGGAATCCTTCCGGCGGTGGACGTTGGCAAATCCGTTTCGCGTGTAGGCGGAGCGGCGCAGCGGCCCGCTTATCGCTCGGTTGCCGGACATCTCAAGCTCGATTACGCGCAATTCGCGGAACTGGAAGCATTCGCTAAATTTGGCACGCGCCTCGATGAATCCACTCGCAAGATTATCGATCATGGGCAGCACATCCGAGCGTGCCTGAAGCAGGCGGAATCTCAGCCGGCGTCGATGGTCGACCAGATCACCGTGCTACTTGCTCTGACCACGGGCCTCTTCGACCGTGTGCCGATTGACAAGATGATGGAAGCGGAGAAGGCGCTGCACCAAGGGGTCGCGAGTATTCCGGAAGAACTTGTGAATCGATTGACATCCGCCGAAAAATTAAGCGATGCGGACCGCAAGGCGATTCTCGACCTCGCCACTCGGACACTGCTGCGGTTCCAGCCCGCGCCCCAAACCAAACCCGAACCAAAGCCCGAGTCGAAGCCGGAAGCAAAGCCCGATCCGAAGCCCTCGGCCGAGGCCAAGCCATGAGCGGCAGCACCGAAAGTTTACGTCGCAAAATCAGCGGAGCTTCGGATCTTGAGGGCGTTGTTCGCTCGATGAAAGCCCTCGCGGCATCGAGCATTGGCCAATACGAGAAGGCGGTCCAATCGCTGAATGAATACTACCGCACGGTGGAACTCGGGTTATCTGCATGCCTTCATCAGGCCAGACCGGTGCCGCGCGCGCGAAGCGGACGTTCATCCCCAAAAGGAGCTATCGGTGCCGTGGTCTTCGGTTCCGATCAGGGTCTGGTCGGCAGATTCAACGAGGCGATCGTGGAAGTCGCAGCCCTCAAGCTCAAAGCATCGCCGGCGAAGATCACGAAAATCTGGGCCATCGGGGAACGCGCTCACAGTCTCCTGGTGGATAGCGGACTGAATCCTGCGGGACTGCTTTCCGTGCCTATTTCCATCTATGCGATCACGCCGCTCGTCGGCCAGATTCTCATTGAGATCGAAGCGGCCCAAGAGCGCGGCGATGTTGAGAAGGTCTATGTCTTTCACAATCGCCCCAAAACCGGCGCCTCCTACGAACCCGTGGGCAAGCAGCTCCTGCCACTCGATCGCGCCTGGCAAGACAAGCTAGCCGCAATGCCTTGGCCCACGAAGATTCTGCCCGAAGTGATTGAAGGAACCGTCTCGCCGCTTTCCGCTTTCATTCGAGGATACCTTTTCGTTCTGCTGTTTCAAGCGTGCGCCGAATCCCTTGCTAGTGAAAACGCCAGCCGCCTGGCGGCCATGCAACGCGCGGAAAAGAACATCGAAGACATGTCGGAAAAGCTGAACCGCACGCTGCACCGGATTCGACAGGAATCCATCGACGAAGAACTGTTCGACGTCGTCTCCGGCTTTGAGGCGCTTACGGCCAGGGAGGCGAAACCTGAAACGCGATGAGGGGAAATTCCCACCAGTCGGCCCGCACATGACCAACTGTTGGTTTGCGAACGTGCCTCACCGGACTTCTGTTCTCCGGTCGCGAAACCTGTAGGAGGGAACATGAAAATCGAGTCAAAGGATTTCCGTGTGCGCCATGGAGACAAGGTCAAACTTAAAAAGTGGCCGACGCTCATCGAACCTTTCTGCAAAACGAAAAAAGAGTATAAAAAACTACTGGAAAAGCACGTTGAGGAATTGAGCTCGCTGCAACAGCTTCACTACGCGTCCAGTCGCTACGCATTGCTGCTGATTTTTCAGGCCTTGGACGCGGCCGGCAAGGACGGCGCCATCCGGCACGTTATGTCCGGGGTGAATCCGCAAGGCTGCGAGGTTTTCAGTTTTAAGCAGCCGAGCCCTGAAGAACTGAAGCACGATTTTCTCTGGCGCACAACGTGTCGGCTTCCCGAGCGTGGCCGCATCGGAATATTCAATCGGTCCTACTATGAAGAGGTGCTCGTCGTCCGCGTGCATCCGGAGATTCTCCGCAACGAGGGCCTCCCCGAGGAGTTCCGCGACGAGAAGTCTATGTGGAAGGAGCGCTACCGTTCCATCGTGAACCTGGAGGATCATCTCCACCGAAACGGCACGCGAATCGTCAAGGTCTTCCTCCACCTGTCGAAGAACGAACAACGTAAGCGCTTTCTCGAGCGCATTGATGAGCAGGATAAAAATTGGAAATTCAGCCTCGCGGACATTCACGAAAGAAAATACTGGAAGCATTACACGAAAGCGTACGAGGAGTGCTTGCACGCCACAAGCACCCATCACACGCCCTGGTACATAGTTCCCGCCGATGATAAGGACAATGCTCGGCTGATCGTTTCCCGGATTGTTATCGATGCACTCGATGACCTTAAGATGGCGTATCCCAAGACCACCGCGAAACGGGGGCGGGAACTGAAATCTATCGGGGAACTGCTGGCGAAGTAAACGGTCGAATCGAGAATTGTCTCAATGTCGTTTACGAAGTTCAGGAGGAAACCGTACAAGCACTCGCCGAAGAAGGAGTAATCGGTACATCATGAGCAGCAAGAAACTGAGCGCCGAGATGGAGAAGCTTCAGCACGAATCGTTTAATTACTTCGTACATGAGACGAATCCAGCCAACGGTCTGGTGATCGACAAGACCAAAGCAGATTGGCCTGCCAGTATTGCCGCCACCGGCCTCGCATTGGCATCTTACGCGGTGGCTGTCGAGCGCGGATTTATGTCGCGACCCGCGGCGGTGGAACGAGTGCTGACGACGCTGCGTTTTTTCTGGAATAGCCCGCAAGGCCCCGAACCCGACGCGACGGGCTACCGGGGCTTTTACTACCACTTTCTCGACATACAGACCGGGCGGCGCGCCTGGCAATGCGAGCTCTCAACAGTAGACAGCGCTTTTCTGCTGGCGGGTGCGTTGACGGCAGGAGTGTACTTTGCCGCCGATACGCCGGACGAACATCAAATCCGGACGCTGGCCGACGCACTTTATCGACGCGCAGATTGGCAGTGGACGCAAGACGGTGGCGCAACGGTCACGCACGGCTGGAAGCCCGAAAGCGGATTTCTCAACTACCGTTGGGAAGGCTACGACGAGGCGTTGCTGTTGTATGTCCTGGGGCTGGGTTCGCCGACGCATCCGCTGCCCGAGGAGAGCTACGCAGCGTGGACTTCCACTTACCGTTGGGAACGCTGTTACGGACAGGAATATCTTTACGCCGGGCCATTGTTCACGCACCAGCTGTCGCATGTCTGGGTCGACTTTCGCGGCATTCAGGACGGCTTCATGCGCGATAAAGGCATCGACTATTTCGAGAACAGCCGCCGTGCAACTTATGTGCAACAACAGTACGCAATCGACAACCCACTCAAGTTTGAGGGCTACGGCCGCGATTGCTGGGGAATTACCGCGAGCGACGGCCCCGGTCTGGGCACTATCAAAGTGAAGGGCATTGAGCGCCAATTCTTCGATTATGTGGGACGCGGCGTGCCATACGGACCCGACGACGGAACCATCGCGCCGTGGGCCGTAGTGGCGTCACTGCCGTTCGCGCCCGAGATCGTGTTGCCCGCGCTCGACTATTTCATAAACCAGACTAAATTGACCGAGCGGAACCCGTACGGATTCAAAGCGTCTTTCAACCCGACGTACCCGGGAAAGTCCTGCAACCCGCATGGTTGGGTATCGTCGTGGCATTACGGGCTTAATCAAGGGCCGATTATTTTGATGATCGAAAATTATCGGACCGGGTTGTTGTGGCAATTGATGAGAAACTGCCCGTACATCGCCAACGGCTTGCGTCGGGCAGGTTTTGGCGGAGGGTGGCTATAGCCGACTCACATTTTTTCACGCGTGGAATTCTAGATCTACAGAAAAACAAAGATCGTTTTCAGAGGAGAGCGGTCAGGCGGGGTTATGACTCAGCTGGAACTCAGTGGGCCCGAATGAGTATTAGAGATGCTTGCTTGAGCGGGCGTTGCTTAAAAAGAGAATCCGTGAGCGAACGCCTTACTTGCGACGGGCTTCACACGACGGACCCAAGGCAGCATGGTATTGATCCCGTCTATCGATGAGCGGATCTACCCCGAGACACTCCTGCAATGAATTCCGCCATTTCAGCCGCTATGGACGTGGCCGATTCTTCTGCCATAGCTAGGATGTGAGAAACGGATCTCCAGTTACCGAATTTCCAGGCGGTAAACAGAAGCGGCCTAACCCGAAAGGTGGGGTGGGGCTCTCGTTGGGCCGAGAGCCCCTTTTAGGTCGCGCTCCGACGATTCGGCCTAGGCATGGCCGAATTGGGGTCATCCATCCTAGCTTCCCTCTCGGAAGATAAGCGGGAACGAACTGTTCCACCAATTGAGTGGGACCCTTCCTTCCCACTCAATCAGTAGGGCAGCTCGTGGAATGCAACCGGTGGCGTCCTCTTGTGCAATCGCGTGGCCGATTGTGATGCCAACTCTTGGAGTTCTCCCTTCAGTTTTTCAAACGTTTACGGAGCCTCCTCGGTCTGCGCGGAAATACTTGAAATCCATTTTGGGAGGAGGGTGAACCGTTGTGGGTTTTTCCCGACCGCACACCGCTCGCGGCGCATCCTGGCGTCGCTGCGGGGCCTCTCCTGGGGCTCCGTGTGGGGAATGACCGGGAACGTCTTCGACCTACGCTGCAAATTGCTTTCGGGCCAGATGGAAATCCTCGGGCCCGTGCGCAAGGCACTCGAGATTCCTGGCTTTTCGTGAATCTTCACCGGTTCGCTCACCGTCTGTTCCGCAAGGATCCCCAGTTCCGCGCTGGCGCAGATTACGTGGTTTGAAACAGAATGTCTCGCGACAGCTGTGCCTCACGACGATCCGCCTTAGAGGTATAGAGCGCGGCGTCGGCGCGGGCGATCAATTGTTCGACTGTTTCACCCGCTTGGTATTGGGCAGATCCTTTGGAGTTAGTGACCGATATCGTCCCCTCACCGAAATCTATATCGATCGGACCGAGGCGAGTTAAAACCAGTTTGACCTTGTCTGGCGGACATTCTGGAAGCAGCACGAGAAACTCGTCGCCGCCCATGCGCACGGCAAAATCAGAGGCGCGAACGGCCGGGGAGCCGGCGCCTTTTCCGTTGATCGCATCCTCAGTACGTCGGTGTGGCAGGAGACCAGCCCGGTGCGTTGACGGGGCGTGGAAGTTGATTTATGGAAGCGATTGATGAGTTCCTGAAGCGCCAGAAGTAAGCGGGACGACGCGGTGTTAGAGCACCGAGACGCCCCTAACCACAACTCAATGGAGGTTGAGCCATGGCCGTTGAAAAACTATCATCTGTGGGAATTCCCTCAAAAGCTAAATCGAAGCGCGCCGTCATCTATACGCGTATACGCGCGTGTTCACGATCGACCAGCATCCCGAGACGCAGCTGTATGACCTCCGCGAGATGGCCAAGCAGCGTGGCTATGAGATTGTTGGTAAGTACAGCGACAAGATTTCCGGATCTAAGCAGAAACGCCCCGGCTTGGATCAACTGATGGCCGATGCCCGACGGCACAAATTCGATACCGTGCTCGTCTGGGCTTTCGATCGGATGGCTCGATCAGTCAGGCACTTTCTCGAAATCCTTGATGAGCTCAATCACCTGGGCGTCGAGTTCGTTAGCTTCCGCGAGAACATCTACACTGGAGGTCCACTTGGTAGGGCAATGATTGTGATCGTCGGGGCAATCGCGGAACTCGAAAAGAACCTCATCGTTGAAAGGGTCCGGGCCGGAATGAGGCGGGCGCGGTTGGAAGGAAGGCAGATTGGGCGCTCACCGCTAAAGATCGATCGAACGCAGTTAATCGATGACCGCCGATCTGGCATGTCATTAAGTCAGGTCGCGAAGAGACACCGGGTGTCCAGGGCCATTGTGTGCCGCTTAACGAAGGAGCTGTCGAGCGATTCGCAAGAATCCCGCTTCGGGCTTGGCTGTCCAGACTTGGTGCGGTATCAAGGCCCCCCGTAGCCGGGCTTTCCTTGGCTTTTTCAAGTATTACTTTATTTTTCCGGTTACCGCTGCCGGTTCAGACGGTCGATGCAACATCCCGCTGGTCATTTGATCTGGCAATACGTTTCAAGTGGACCGAGCTTTGGGGTTGCAGTTCGCTTTTACCTAAACAGGACGCCTTTTCTTTGCTTTCGGTTCGCGGATGCTTCTTAGCCTTTGGAATTCCTCGACTTAGAACTCCGTCCTGGTGTTGCGACGCCCCATTGAGACCGCCCGAATAACCAGGATTTACACCCATTTTTCTGGCGGAACGGATTACTTTCGGATCGGCCAATCTTCGCCCTAAGGCAGCCTGTACAGGGTCAGATAAGACCTGATCGCGGGGTGGCCTCCACTCGTACTCCACCTTTCGCGAGCGTCTGAACTTTCACACGATCTTCAAAATTTCCGCAATCCGTTTAGCCACCGTCCGACGTACATGTATATGTCAGCCACTCCTGAGTAGGTGACGCCAGAATGTCCATCTGTTCCGGTTTAACGCATGGCTTTACCACTCGCCCGAAAGATGAGGTGCATCGATGAGGAATAGAACCACGTTAGTTGCTCTAACCCTGGCCTTACTTGCGATTACCGGTGTTATCCTCCTGTTCGTAGGACCCGCAGGAATCAGGGCCTCGAGCCACCGTGAAGCGCCAATCACCACCCTCGACCCAACGGCCGACATTACCGACCTCTGGGCCTTTCGGAGCTACGACGCAGCCGGCCACGACACCCCTGTCCCCAGCGTTACTATGATCATGGCA
Organism: Candidatus Acidiferrales bacterium; assembly: GCA_049516275.1. Classification (GTDB taxonomy): domain Bacteria; phylum Acidobacteriota; class Terriglobia; order Acidiferrales; family UBA7541; genus Palsa-295. Next base: position 3,871 of record JBEKTG010000070.1, on the reverse strand, counting down.
GTCAATCCCTTCCTCGAACCGGCGAATGGTCCCACCTGGTTTCCCTTCGATCCCCAGATCCTCTATGAAATTCATGTGGATAACGATCAGGATGGACGCGACGACGTCGTGTTTCAGATTCGCTTTTCCACGCAATACCAGCTGCCGGGTGTTCCTACAGCCTTGGCAGGATTCGACTCGGGGAGCGCCCCGGGAGTTCCTCCTCAGATCACCAGCTTCTCCGACCCAGGTCTGAACCTGCGCCAGACCTATACCCTCACCATGATCAAGAACGGCGTAGCCACTCCGATCCGCAATAGCGACGGTTCGCCGTTTTATGCTGTACCCGCCAATGCTGGCCCGCGCACGATCAACTATGCCGATCTTTATGCTGCCGGCACCTACACCAACACAAACAAAGGCGTTTCGGTATTCGCCGGCACTGTCGACGACCCTTTCTTCATCGACCTCGGCGCAACCTTTGACACAGTCAACCTCCGGCTCCTTCAGGGCGGCACATCGGGTGGCGGCACGGGCGTCCCCGGGGTTCTCTCGGCCTCTGAAGACGCCGCCAACCAGAACTTCGCTTCCGATACCGTTTCGGGGTTTGCAGTCGACACGATTGCTATCCAGGTACCCATCCAGATGTTGACCCGCACCGAAAAAATCGAGGCGGCCACCTCTCCTGACGCAACTATCGGGATCTGGAGCTCGACTTCCCGGCCCAAGGTCAAGATACTGCGCACATCCTACTCGGAATCCTCACACGGATTCTGGAGTTCGAACTCCCAGCCCAAGGCAGAGATACGCCCCGCCCGTTACTCAGACGACTGGCACGAACCTGATGCCGACGATTTCAGCCAGGTGCAACGGTTAGGAAATCCCCTGATCAACGAACTCGTCATCGGGATCGGCACGAAGGACTACTGGAGCATGTCCCGACCAGTAAACGACGCCCAGTTCGCGCAATTCGACTTGAACCCGACGTTCGTATCGATCGTCGACTCTCTCTATTCCGTACTTGCACCCGGAGCCCTCTATTCTCCTCAAGCTCCCCGCACCGACCTGCTGCCCTTGGTCCAGTACATGGCTCCGATCGCAGCAACCGGCACACCCGCTGGTCCCATCGCGGACCTACTGCGATTGAACACAGGTGTAGCTCCCACTCAACCGGGTAATGCCAAACGGCTCGGCTTGCTCGCCGGCGACGGTGCTGGTTTCCCCAACGGCAGGCGCTTGTCTGACGACGTTGTGGACATCACCTTGCGCGTCGCTGTCGGCGGGGTCCTGGCGGGTAACAAGTGCGGTGCCGCCCACACGTCCAGCTGCAATGTTTTCCCCAACAACTCCCTGGGTGACGGTGTGAACGTAAATGATGTGGACACTGATCTTGCTGTAGACGGCACCACAAATCTTGTGGAACCCAACACGCACTTCCACACTTCTTTCCCCTACGTCGATTACTGCCCCAGCGGGCGCGACCGGCGGCATATCGATCCCGGAGAACCAGGATGCACCGCCGGGACCGGAGCACCCTGCCCTGTCCAATAGCTGTCCTATAGCTTCCAACCCCCGGGGAGGCCACACTGGCCCGCCTTCCCGGGGATGCTTTACAACCGAAGGTTATCGGAGATCAAGATGAACAGGTTCGCGCTCGCAATTTTTCTCGCCGTTTCCGTCTCGCCGGCGGGAGCCGCCGAGACCCCATCGCTCTCCCCCGCTGAGCTGCGCATCGAAGCCGTACACAACGCTTTGCAAAACGAACCCTCCCGCTATCAATCTTATGACGAACTGGCGGAAGCGTTCGTTCGCCGCGCGCGCGAGACCGGCGACAAGTCGTACTACGAGCAGGCGCACCAAGCCATCGAGAACTCTTTAAAGTTGAAGCCCGATAATTTTGAGGCCGAGCAGGCCAGGGTCGACCTTTTGCTGTCTGAACACAAATTCGGCGACGCGCTCGAAGAAGCGCAGGAACTCAACCATCGTATGCCCGACGCGATATTGGTCTGGGGCTATATGGCCGAGTCGCACGCCGCGCTCGGGGAATACCAGAAGGCGGAACAAGCCGCACAGTGGATGATGGACCTGCGCCCGGGCAACATTCCGGCCTACCTTACCGGCGCAACCCTGCGGGAGGATTGGGGCGACATTGACGGCGCCGAGGAGTTTTTCAGCAAAGCTCTTCAGCAGACGCCCCCCTTCGAGACGGAAGAAACAGCATGGATCCTCACGAGGATAGGGAGGCTGCTTCGAAGGTCGGGACGTACCGAAGATGCTGCGGCGCAACTGCAGAAAGCGCTGAAAGCATTTCCCGATTACTACCTATCTCTCGAAGAATTGGCCGAAGTCCGCATGGCCGAGCACCGCTATGCAGACGCAGTGGAGTTGCTGGAGAAGCGCAATCGAACTTTTCCAACTCCGTTGAGCCAATTGCTTGCAGCGCAGGCTTACGAGCGCAGCGACAGGCCGGCTGACGCGGCCCAAATGTACGCGAAATTCGAGCAGGACGCCCGCACGCAAGCGGGTCTTTCGGACAACGACAACGTCGACTTGATCGCTTACTACGTCGAGCATGCGCACCAACCCAGGGAAGCGCTTCGTATCGCCCGCCTGGAGATGGAAAATCGCCACGACGTGTGGACGCTGGACGCCTACGCTTGGGCACTCTACGCGAATGGCCAATACGCCGAGGCGCGCCTGCAAATCCAGAAGGCCCTAGCCGTCGGAACTCGCGACGCCGTCCTTTACTATCACGCCGGAGCCATCGACCGTGCCTTGGGCAAGAAGGAGGAGGCAAGACTCTACTTGCGGAAGTCCCTCGAGTTCAATCCCACGTCGGAAGTTTCGGAAGCCGCTCGCCGCGCGGCAGTCGAATCCTCCGGGAGCGACACATGAAAGCGCCCGGCAACCGCTACTCCTGTTCCGGCGCGCCACGCTTTCCCGCAGCCGCGGGGAAAATCGGATTGCTGCTGATCCAAGTTTTCCTTCTTGTGGCTGCGGGCGGAAGCACATTTGCTCAAACCACCACGGACACCACGATTCGTTCCCTGGAAGGCCGGCTCAAGATGTACCCTCAGGATTTCAAATCGTACGACGCGCTGGGCGCGAGCTACATCCAAAAGGGGCGCGAAACCGCGGACGCCAGTTATTACGAACTCGCCAGAGGCGCCTTGCAAAAGTCCCTCGATCAGGTTTCCACCGGGCCGGCCGCGGCCTCGGCCAAGACTCACATGGCTGTGGTGGAGATGTCGGAACATCAATTCGAGCGGGCTCTCGACTGGGCGCAGCAGGCGTTGATCCTTGGTTCGGGCGACCCCTCGCCGTGGGCGATCGTGGGCGACGCCCTCACCGACATGGGCGACTACGAACGCGCCGGAGATGCCTATGCGAGATTGCGCGACCCTCGCAACCCGGAGAATGAATCGAGCGGTCTCGCCTACGAACGAAACAGCCGCTTGGCGTATCTGAATTTCCTCAAAGGAGATTCTTCCGGTGCGATAAAATTGATGCGTTCGGCAATCGCTCTCGCCACCACCTTGCACTTGCCCGCGGAAAACATCTCGTGGAGCCAATACCAGCTGGGCGAAATATGTTTCAAGAGCGGAGACCTTGCGGGTGCGGAGCAGGCCTACGCTTCCGGGCTGGACATCGATCCCAATTCCTATCGCAACCTCGCGGGCCTGGGTGAAATTCGAGGGGCCCAGAAGAGGTTTCCGGAAGCGATCGGACTTTATGAGAGGGCTCTTGCGGTAGTGCCGTACCCTGCCTATGCCGCCGAGCTCTACGACCTCTATCTGCAGGAAGGTCGTTCCGCCGATGCGCAAAAACAGCTCGCGCTGATCGAGTTCATCGGCACGCTCAATCCGCTCAATGAAAGACTGTTCTACCGGGA
>JBEKTG010000069.1:0-10778 GCA_049516275.1 Candidatus Acidiferrales bacterium | reverse complement strand
CGATCGCACTTTATCAGAAGGCTGTTGCAGTTGTGCCGTACCCTGCCTTCGCGGCTGCGCTCTACGACCTCGACCTGCAAGTGGGGCGTTCCGACGAGGCGCGCAAACAGCTTGAACTGGTTGAATTCATCAGCACTCTCAATCCTGTTAACGAGAGGCTGTTCTACCGCGAACTCGCCCTCTTTTACGCCGACCACAATCTCAAGCTAAAAGCGTCCGTCGACTTGGCCAGGAAGGAGTTGAATGTCCGCCACGACATCTACACGTGGGACATCCTGGCGTGGGTGCTTTTCAAGAATGGGAAAGTCCCGGAGGCTGCAGAGGCGGCAGACAAGGCCCTCTCTCTGGGCACCGAAGATGCTCTGTTGGATTTTCACGCCGGCATGATTCAGCTGCAACTCGGCCGGAGAGCACGCGCGCAGACGCTGTTGAAAAGCGCCCTATCCTTGAATCTCCACTTCCACCCGGTCTACGCAGTCCAGGCGCAGGTTACGCTGAATCAGCTCGCCTATTCCGGCACACACAGATCGAATCAAAGCGCGCCGGCCCCGCAGGCTGAAACGCTGGGAGGGACAGTCGAATGACCCTTCGAACTCGACGACCGGCCGAGGCGTATCGCAGGATCGTTCGAGCGATCGTGTTGTTGGTTCTGGCAGGTCGGATGGTGATCGCTCCCGGAGACGCTCTGGCGCATCCCATGGGCAATTTCAGCGTCAGCCATTTTGCCGGCTTCCGCATCGAGCCTGGCGCGCTCGAACTGCGCTACATTCTCGATCTCGCGGAGATTCCCACCTTCCAGGAAATGCAGACCGGGGGCATCGTGCCGGCGCCGGACGATCCTCGCGTCGCCGCGTATCTTGAATCGAAGGCAGAGGCTCTCAAAGCCGCGTTGCTGCTCACCCTCAACGGCAAGCCTCTTTCGCTCACAACCGTTTCGAAAAATGTGATTTTCCCGCTCGGCGCCGGCAATCTGCCGACCATGAAAATCGGCCTTGTCTACCGTGCCGCCTTACCAGGGATGGAATGCCCCTGCACCCTTGAATACAGCGACACCAACTTTCCCGGGCGCACCGGATGGAAGGAAGTGGTTGCTACGGCTGCGCCCGGCGCGACGTTGACTTTTAGCACAGCCGCGAGCGTTTCCCGGAGCCAGGAACTCGCGAATTACCCGACCGATTTGATCGATAGTCCCCCGCAGGATCTCCAGGCGCGCGTCACCTTCACGGTTCCGGGTTCCGTGAGCCCCCGTGCGGAGACGCCGGTCGATTCCGCTCCCTCAATCGCGAAGGTGGAAAACAAAGCTCCCGCTGCCGCCTCTGCTCCGATTGCCAATCGCATGGCAAGTCACGAGTCCCGCATTGGGGCGGCCATACCGAAACCGGATCTGCTCCCCACGAATAAGCCAGTACTCGCCGCCCGTACCGATGCGTCAGGGACGATCCGCCTCAACGCTAACAAACAGCCTACGCCCCGGAGTAGGTTCACCGAACTCGTCTCCGCCGGAAACCTGAGCTTTTGGTTTTTGTTCTCCGCTGCCTTGATAGCGGCGGGTTTGGGTGCACTCCATGCTCTCGAGCCCGGTCATGGCAAGACAATCGTGGCGGCATACCTGGTGGGCTCGAAGGGAACCTCACGAGACGCAGTCTTGCTCGGCCTCATCGTCACCGCCGCGCACACCGCGGGCGTCTATTTTCTGGGAGCGATCACGCTCTATGCCTCCAAATACATCGTTCCCGAACAACTCTACCCTTGGCTGGGCTTGATCTCGGGAATCACCATCGCCGCACTCGGCTGCTATTTGATTATTCGCGCCTGGATCGGTGCAGAGGCCGGTCACGGTGATGAAATCGGCAGCGCCCATAGCCACTGGTTCGATTCGCTCGGGCGGTCCCACAAAGCCGAGAACTTGGATTCTCCGAGCCCGGAAAATGATCGAGCGTTACAGCACGAGTCCTCAAAACAAGTTTCACTCACGCAACTCGTGACCCTCGGCATCACCGGCGGAATCGTGCCGTGTCCCGCCGCACTTGTCGTACTTCTCAGTGCGCTTTCGTTGCATCGCGTCGGCTTTGGATTATTTCTAATCGTGGCCTTCAGCCTCGGTCTGGCCGCCGTCCTCATCATCATCGGCTTACTGATGGTTTACGCGCGGCAGTTCATCGCGCGGTGGGGCAATGACGGTCCCGTCCTGACACGGTGGCTTCCCGTCGCATCCTCAGGATTCATGTTGATTCTCGGCGTAGCCATCGCGGGCCGCGCGCTCTGGAGCACCGGAATCGGCTCCGGATTCTTCGCCCACGCGAAGCTGTCGTCGTTTGTGGGCATCGTTCTTCTTGGCCTGTTTCTGGGCATGCGCCATTCAACCGACCCTGATCATGTCGTGGCCGTCTCCACGATCGTGAGCCGGGAGCGTTCGGTCGGGCAGGGAGCTTTGCTCGGCGTGTTGTGGGGCATCGGTCACACCCTTACGATTTTCCTGGTTGGCTCCGCGATCATCCTGTTCGGCCTGGTCATTCCCCCAAGAGTCGGGCTCTCCATGGAATTCACCGTCGCCCTGATGCTGATCCTGCTCGGGGTCCTGAATCTCACCGGCGCCCTTCGATGGTTGAACGAGCGATTTACGCCCGCAAAGTCCGTCGAAGCGACAGAAGCTGCGGTTGCTGGCGCACTCGGCCATAGAGCAGAAAGATCTTTCGACAGGATGATGAGCCGGTACGGTCCTTACCAGGTTTTTCGCCCGCTGGTCATCGGTCTCGTTCACGGCCTTGCGGGTTCAGCAGCGGTAGCTCTACTGGTACTCTCAACAATTCGAAGCCCTCTATGGGCTATCGCATACTTGCTTGTATTCGGCGCCGGGACGATCGTTGGCATGATGTTGATGACTTCCGCCATGGCTCTTCCTGTCGCCTACGCCGGCAACCATCAGCAAGTTGCAACTTACATAGCGCCGATTTCCGGAATTGTCAGCACGGGATTCGGACTTTTCCTCGTCTACCAAATCGGTTTCATCGACGGCCTTTTCAAGGCATCTGCACATTGGACACCGCAATAGCGGGGCTGGTGAAGTCCTCTAACAGTTTTAGCTGCACGCGACTGAAGCCTCAACTCCTGATGAATGCGGTTACGGGAGAAATAAAGAATCACTTTAAATAGACGGTAAGACGACTACAAGGGAGTTGAGCCGCTCCACTTGGTAGCAGCGTAATTGATGGTATTTGTGGCTAACTCGCCCCAGAAATTACACTTGTCAAGCCGATTTCCACGATGGGAAGGAGGCGGCGGTATTCCGTTTCCAGGTCTTCCTCTATGTCTTTCCATTCGGACTCGTCAAAGGTCTGGGAGCTTCTCGCGGCAAGCCGTGAAGCGCTGGTCTCCGGCGCTTCGGCGTCCGCAGGCTTGTCTGGAACTCTGGTGAGCAGGAAGTGCTCGACAGCGCCCACGATCTGGACGAGATACGGGTCATGCCCGGCTTGCGTCGGCTGGTGGTGATTGACGAGAACGTCGATGAAAGACGGCATGAAATTCCAACTGGTAGCCATGTGGCTGCCAAGCATGCAATGGTCCAGCCCAAAATAGTCTCGCTCGACTGCGGGAGTGTCGAACCAGTTTTCGAAGATCGGAGGGTTCTTTCGGGATTTCTCCTCGGACACGAGCATCCATTGAGGCACTTGTCCAATGTCGTGGAGTAATCCGGCGATGTAGGCTTGCTCCGGTTCGCTGAAGCCGGCGCGTTTGCCCAGGTGTTCGCTGAGCATCGCTGCAAGAAAACTGTGCTGCCAGAAGCGCGTGGCTTGCTCTATGGGCAAGCCCTTGCCTCCAATATCCACCACCGAGTTGGTTAGCACCAGCGTACGCAAGCGATCCGCGCCTAGCAGGGTAGCCGCTTGATCGATGCTGACGACGCGGCTTCGCAACCCGAACACAGGCGAGGCGCACATGCGAAGTAGCTGGGCGCTCAGCGTGGCATCAGTGCGAATCAGTTTAGCGGCTTTTTTTACGTCGGCCGATGGACCACTCAGAACGGAGGTCAGCTCCAGGACCGTGTGCGGAAAAGGTGGTAGGCCTTTTGCGACGATCTCCAGAAGGCGTAGTTGGCGTCGGCCCTGCTCATTAAGTGCCTGGCTCGGCGAATCCAGTAGGTTAGTAGACACCAGAAAAACACCTCCCCAAAAGTTATATCGGCATATTCGTGAATTTCTTTAGGGGCACCTCCAAGAACAGGGCACGGTCACCGGTCCGATGATCAGGTCCTGATAAACGTAACCGTCCATATACCGGCCCAGTACCAGCTGGATCGGCTCGTTTTACAGCAGAGCCGCCGGTTGCGCCAGGCAGCAATTCTTGAAACTCCACTCCTTGGGCTATGAACTTTCGACCTCGGGCATCGACTGAGCGCCTGGCGGCTCGCGAAAAGGATCCATCGGAATCGGCGCGTACTCGACATCGATGATCTCGAGATGGTCCGTCTTCTCTGGCGCGCACACGACCACGCGGTCGCCGGAGCTAGCTTTCATGAGTGCATTGGCAAGAGGCGAGCGCCAGCTGATGTAACCGCGGTCGAGGTCCACCTCGTCAATGCCGACGATCGAGACGACACGTTTGAGACCGGCCGCGTTCTTGTAGGTCACCGTTGCGCCGAAGAAGACTCGCATAGCGGCTGATCCCGGCCGCCGGGCCGCGGGATCGACGACAACGGCCGCGTTAATGCGCTTCGTGAGAAAGAGAATCCGCGAATCGATCTGTCGCAGCCGTCGTTTGCCGTAGATGTAGTCGGCGTTTTCACTGCGGTCCCCGTTGCTGGCAGCCCACGTAACGACCTTCACCACCGCGGGCCGCTCGCGACTCAGTAAAAATCGATGCTCGTCTCTCAGCCGCTGCAATCCGGCGGGTGTGATGTAGTTCTTGAGGATCGGTGCGGCTTCCTCACGCACCGGTTCCCGGAGCGGCCGTTTTGTTCGCATTTAGCAATCTCCCATGGGAGCTCACGTTCGTCACCGCGCGAACTCGCGATAATTGAACAGATGATTTCAGGCGACTGCAACAGCGGAAAACACCGACCAGGTGAGCTGCCCAGCGCTTACCGGAAACCTGGAGTACTAGTCACCACCTGCCCATAAATCCTGCGGCGGATCGGGCAAAATATTCGACGCGGGAGGCGTTAGGAGCAGCACTTCAAGAAAACGGGTCCAAAATCTACCGATTACCCTTTGCGCCGCAACTCCACCAGTCAGTCCGTGGGATTCGTGGCGAATACGGAAAGCTCGGGGATGAAACCGCGGTCGTCCATCTCGAGTGCGGCCTTTACGGCGAAGGCGATTTCCTCGCCACGCAGTTTCGTCTCGTTCACATTCTGCGGCAGGTTGGCCGTCTGGAAGAAATTGGTCACCACCTCGCTGGGGTTGATGAGGATGACGCGAATGTTGTGCTTGCGAAGCTCGGCGCGCCAGCACTCGGTCATGCCGCGAAGCGCAAATTTGCTGGCATAGTAGGCCGTTCCGTTGGGAGCGCCGCGCGTGCCCGCCGTCGAGGAAATGTTGACGATGTTGCCGCGCTTCTTTTTCACGAAGTGCCGGGCGGCTTCACGCGCCATCAGCATTGCGCCGGTAACGTTGGTAGCGAAAACGGATTCAAATTCCTCGCGACCGAAATCCACGAGATTCTTGAAGACGCCCACGCCAGCGTTGTTCACCAGAATGTCGAGGTCGCCGAATTTTTGAAACAGCTCGCGATACGTACGCTCGACGTCCGCTTCCTTCGAGACGTCCGCTTGAATGGCATGAACCCCTAATTCGGCCGCTGCTTCCTTCAGGCGCTTCTCGTTGCGGCCGGAGATGGCCACTCGCGAACCGCTGGCCGCGAGACTTCGCGCGATGGCGAAGCCGATGCCGCTGCTGCCGCCGGTGACCAACGCGACCGAGTTGTTCAGGTTCATGATTCCTCCGTTGTGGGACTTGGAATATTGCCACAGGCAAGGGCGTAACGGTTACCGGAGATGTGAATTTCGAATGCATAATGCACCTGTAGCTAACAAAGTGGATAAGGTCTCCAGAAAGTGCAGGATTTGGTGTAATTGGGTCTCTCAGGTTAGATTGCTTCCGGAGGTTTCCATGAGCATTTTGGCAGCGATTAGACGGGAAGAGAAAAAGGTTAAAAAGCAGCTAGCTAAACTCCAGGATGATTTAATCGGCTTGCAAGCGGCAGCCAAGGCTCTGGGTAAGTCGGCAAACCGGGACCTCACTCGTACCGGGAAGCGTGTGCTGTCAGCCGCAGGCAGAGCGAAGATTTCAAAAGCTGCCAAGAAGCGATGGGCAAAAGTCAAAGCGCAAGCAAAGAAGGTTGTCGCCTAATTGCCCCTCGGGCGAGGAACTCCTTTCTCAGCGCTAACCGGATATGTGGTTTCCTAGTACCCGCTAGAAAGATGCGGTCCAAAAGGGTCAATTCTGGCGCGGTTGTATGGCCGTGATTGTATCGTCCGGACGAGCGGCTATCTTTTAATCCGAAGCCCTAACAACTCTGACGATTCGAAACGTAGTGCCCAAGTTGAGTCGGCAAACGGAAATTGTGAATATGGAGTTCGCCGTTGAACCGCCCCAGTCGTTCCATATCGCCTTCTTTCGCTGGCCGCCCTGGGGAAAGGTGTCACACTCAATTCCTCGCGGATCGAGCAATTTCCTGTTGCTGGCTGTTGTTGCTACTTCTCGTCGCGGCTGTTCCCGCTTGCGTTCAGGCGCAAGCCAAAGCGGAAGAATATCACGTGAAGGCCGTCTTCCTCTTCCATTTCGCCGAGCTGGTGGAGTGGCCTGCTAGTGCCGCGGGAACGTCCGACTTCGCGCTGTGCATGCTGGGAGACGATCCCTTTCAGGGACAGCTCGAGAGCACGCTCGATGGAAGGTCGATCGGCACGCGCCCCATTCATGTCCTCCATCTGAAGCAAGCGCAGGAAGTGCGCAACTGCCAGGTCCTGTTTGTCAGCAACAGCGAAGACCGGCATCTTCCGAAAATTATCGAGGATCTCGGCAACTCCGCGGTGATGACCGTGGGCGAAGCCAATGATTTCATCGAAGGAGGCGGAATGATTCGATTTGTTCTCGATCAGAACAAAGTGCGTTTTGAAATCAACCTGAAGGCATCCGACCCGGCCGGATTGAAATTCAGCTCGCGGCTGCTGCTGCTCGCGAAGAACGTTTTTGGAAAGCAAGGATGAGGGTGCGCCGATGAGTTTTCGGGATTGTCTATACGGCGAAAACTGACGGTCTTGATTCTTCCCTCGATCGCTCCCTGGCACGCCGACGGCGCCACATTCACGGGGGACTGAGGAACCGAAGGGCGTCGTCACCGCGATGCAAATGGATCTTTCGGAAAAGGCAAAACCGCAGCGCGCCGTGGCATTTCGTAGGCTGGATGGCGAAACCATTTTTATAGAGCGGGCTTACCGTGAAGTTTGTAGTACTAGCCCGCCAAGTCGGCGTCGCGAAGTTGCCGGTAGCTCTCCCAGCTACTGTTTCCTCGCAGTTCCATTTCAAAGGGAAGCCGAAACTCGCCCGAGTCAGCTTCCTTTTTATCCAAACGCGCTGTCTCTCTGACTGCCAGTGTGTTCGGTCGATACTCGGGCCTTTCCAGAGAATCGACAGTCCCGCGGGCAAAGCCTTACGAACGCTGAAGGGACGGGCTTTCGCTCGCGGGTTCCATCCTTCGATTGACATAACGACTGAGGATTTCGTCGAGCTCTTGCGGCCGGATCGGTTTGGAGAGATAGCCATCCATGCCGGCGGCGAGACATTTCTCGCGAGCGCCTTTCATGGCGTGCGCCGTGAGCGCGACGATTTCCTGGTGAAATACGAGCCCCCTCTCCCGTTCTCGAATCACAGCGGTGGCTTCGAGCCCGTCCATCTCCGGCATCTGCACGTCCATGAAAACTAGCTGAAAACTCTCTCTCTCTAGCGTTTCCAGCGCTGCGCGCCCCGTCCCGACAATCGTAGGCCGGTGCCCCCGCTTTTCCAGGAGCCGGGCGATCAGCCGCTGGTTCACAGCGTTGTCTTCGGCCACGAGGATTCGCAGGGATTGCTTTGGGTCGCGGATATCCTGGAGCGAGTAACGGGTGATGAGCGGGACAGCGCCCTCCTGCCCCGAGGTGCCCAGCAAGCGGGCGATTGCTTCGCGCAGCTCGGACTTGCGAATCGGTTTGAGCAGGTACGCGCCGACGCCCAGTTCCTTGCATCGCGTGGAGTCTCCGTGATGGCCTGCGGAGGTGAGCATCATAATAGTTGCCGCCGATAATTCGGGCTTAAGCCGGATGTGCTCGATGAGGGTGAATCCATCCATATTCGGCATGTGCATGTCGGTGAGAATCATCTGGTAGGGATCTCCCGCGGCCTTAGCCGCGGCCAGTTCCGCCAGCGCCTCCTCGCCGCTCGCCAATCCGACGGGTCTCATTTTCCAGCGCCCCAGCATTCCATCCAGGATCCGACGGTTCGTAGAATTATCGTCGACGACCAGCACTTTTACGTTCTCGAGTATTTCGGGTGACGCAATCGTTCCGATTCTGACTTCCTTCGAATCTCCTTTCTTGATCCGCGCGGTGAAATGAAACGTGCTGCCCCGGCCGATTTCGCTTTCCACCCAGATTTTTCCACCCATCATCCCGACCAGACGCTTCGAGATCGTCAGCCCCAATCCAGTACCACCATACTTCCTTGTGGTTGAGTTGTCCGCCTGCGCGAACGCGTCGAAGATGGCCTTGCATTTGCTAGCGGGAATGCCCACCCCTGTATCCGAAACCGAGAAATGCAGCACGCAGTCCGCTTCGGTCTGGGATTCTACGCAAACTTGCAGCACGATTTCCCCTTCGTCGGTGAATTTGATGGCGTTCCCGATCAGGTTGATCGCGATTTGTCCGATGCGGCTGCGGTCTCCCCGCACGATCTCCGGAACATCCGGCGCCACCTCGCACAGCAGTTCCAGCCCTATTTCGTCCGCGCGCAGAGCGACCGTCTTCAGCAGCATTTCCAGGCTTTCCCGCAGATCGAAATCAAGCGATTCCATGTCGATCTTTCCGGCTTCGATCTTGGAAAAATCCAGGATGTCGTTGATCACCATCAGCAGAGAGTCCGCCGAAAGCTTCACCGTCTCGAGGTATTCGCGTTGTTCGGGAGTCAGCTCGGTTTCAAGCGCCAGGTCCGTCATCCCGATCACCCCGTTGAGAGGTGTGCGAATTTCGTGACTCATGTTCGCCAGAAATTCACTCTTAGCGCGGTTGCTGGCCGCCGCGGCATCCCTTGCGGCAATCAGTTCCCGTTGCACTCCGAGACGTTGGGTGATGTCGACGAATGTCACGACGGCGCCAATCATCTCGCCGTTTCTGACCACGCGATGAGACCAGTATTCGGCGGGGAAGCTCGAGCCATCGGCGCGCCAGAGCACTTCGTCTTCGACGTGCGTGTCCTCCTCGCCGCGAAAGGAGCGGTAAATCCGGCATTCTGCGTTCGGATAGGCACTGCCGTCTGGACGCGTATGGTGAATCACCTCATGCATATTCTTTCCCAAGAGGTCGCCAGCGTTCGTGTATCCGAGCAAGTGAAGGCACGAGGGGTTGCAGAATGTGCATTTACCCGCGGTATCGATGCCGTAGATGGCTTCGACGGCAAACTCGAGCAAGAGACCTATCTGCTTGTTGCTCTCTGAAAGTGCCGCTTCCGTCTGTTTGCGCTGGGTGATGTCGCGGATGGCACTCGAGATCAGTACCCCCTCCCCTGTATCGATACGACTGAGCGTGATTTCGGCAGGGAACTCGCTGCCATCTTTGCGCAAGCCGTGCAGTTCGCTGCCCGCGCCCATGGGACGGCTGGCGGGTTCGGGGAAGTATCGGCTTCGGTGTCCCGGGTGCTGCTGTCGAAAGCGGTGGGGGATCAGCATCTCTACTTCCTTGCCCAGCAGTTCCGTTCGCAGATATCCGAACAGCGTTTCGGCCTGCGAATTCACGAGAGCGATTTCGCCTTTCTCGTTCACGATCACGATCGCGTCGGGCGCCGATTCCAGCAGGCCCTTGAACATGTTCGTCGCGCGTTTGCTTGATTCGAGGTGCAAAGCCTGGCTCTCAATGCGCCGGTCGACCTGCGACGTCAAAAAGACGATCCCCAGCACCATCAGCGTACCCAGGGTGATGCCCGCCGCGCCAAGCGACGATATGCCGATCGCGTCCGAAATGCCCTCGCGCATGGAATAGGGCGCAAAACTGGCGGCGGCCATGCCGGTATAATGCGTGCTGGCGATCGCGGCTCCCATCACAACCGCGCTGAGCGCCTTCCGGCTGTTCCAGCCTTTTGTGTCGTGCCGGAAACGAAACGTCAGCCGCAGCGCCACGTACGAAATCGCGACCGCGAGCACGATCGACAGAGCGACAAGTGCCGGAGAATATCGGCACTTCGCCGGCATTCGCATCGCCGCCATGCCGATGTAGTGCATCGACACAATTCCGCCGCCCATCAGCACGCTGCCGACAGAGCCGCGAACCAACCCCATTTGCTCCCGGCTCACCATAAACAACGCCACTCCGGAAGCGAGAATGGCCGCCAGAAGTGAAACCAGGACGGTGGGCCAATCGTATCGAACAGGAACGGGCAAACGAAAAGCCAGCATCCCGATGTAATGCATCGACCAAATGCCGAAGCCCATCGCGACGGCCCCGCCGTGCAGCCAGAGCATCCGCGACACGCCGCGCGCGGAGGTGATTCTCCCAGCCAGATCGAGCGCAGCATAAGCGGCGAGCATCGAGATGATCA
>JBEKTG010000068.1:0-11259 GCA_049516275.1 Candidatus Acidiferrales bacterium | reverse complement strand
GCTGAGGTAGCGATGTACATGCGCGACCTACAAGGCTCTTAATTTCACAGATTCAGATTAGGACATCACGTTTTCTGGATTTGCCGAAAATCAGCCCACTGAGTTGGGTGAAGTTCGTCAGTCAGACGTAGAATTACTGGGTGACGCGGAAAGGCTCTCTCCGATCCTTCATCCGATGGTTTCTCATCGTACTGGCGCTGCTTTGGTCGGTTGGTGTGGTCTTACTTGTAGCTGCCCGGTGGGTCGACCCACCGACCACTGCGGTGCACATGGAACGCCGCTTGCAGGCCTGGATTCACCACACGCCGTATAGCGAGCGATACGAATTCGTTCCGCTGAGCCAAATCTCGCCCGATTTGCAGCATGCTGTCATCGCTGCGGAAGACGCGCGCTTCTACCAGCATCACGGATTCGACTGGCACGAGATGCAAATCGCCGCGGAAGACGATATGGAAGGCGGCCGCATTCGCGGAGGGTCCACCCTCACGCAGCAACTGGTAAAAAACCTGTTCTTCGGAACCGGCCGTTCGATACTCCGCAAGGGCGCCGAGTCAACGCTTGTTCCAGTGGCCGAATTAGTCCTCGGCAAGCAGCGCATTTTGGAACTCTATCTCGACTTGGTCGAATGGGGACCTGGTGTGTATGGCGCAGAGTCGGCGTGCCGTTACTACTACCGAACCTCCGCCCGGAATATCGACCGGCAACGGGCGGCGCAACTCGCCGCAATTCTGCCTTTGCCCTTGAAGCGGCGGCCCGATCACATGAATCACTACAGCGGACTCATCCTGGAGCGGATGCGCCAAATGGGCTGGTAATCGCGCAACACATTCCTAAATCGTCATATCGTACCCGGCGAGCCGGCAAACGTCGATTTGAACCAGTATTTCAAATGGATGTTTTCGGCGCTAACCAGGCACCGACGGGCACGGGCAGTAAATTCTCCTGGTGAGTGGCGTCTCCCGGGCAGGTGGAGTGCCGTCGGCTGTCCGATCATGTGTCGAACAGAACAGATGACGGAACGTATTTGGTAGACACTCCCCTGGTGCAAGCTCATCCAGAATTTCGAGGAGCTCCCAATGACTCAATCCCAGGCCACTAGAAGTATCATCGACACTCACCGGCACATCTTCGGTCCGAAATTGCGGCAGAAACTCGTTGAGAATATCGGCTTTGACGATTCAAAGCCGTTGCCGCAGGTCTTTGGTGACGAGATGTTTTTCTATCGCGAGTCGGTTGACGTTGATTATTCGATGGAGATTCAGCGGCAGAGTGGGGTTACGCTCTGCGTGAACAGCTATGGCGGCGAGGTGGAGACGTTCGCCCAGCACGTCATCAAAGCAAGCAACGTCGATACGCTCAAGTTCCTGAACGACGAGTCCTTCGAACTGCGAGATAGATTCCCCGGTGAGGTTGCCTGCATGGCCAACGCTCATGCTCTTGAAGAGAGTTCGCGTGATGTCATCGATCCACTGATTTCGAAGAAGGAGGCCTGCGGCATCAGCATTCCGACCAGCTACGGAGCGGGCTCAGATCAAATCTTTCTGGACTCGCCCAAAGCCGAATGGTTATGGGAGTACGCGCAGGCCAAAGACGTTCTCGTTCACATTCATCCTCCTCTCGTCGCTATTGGCGCTGTTGCGATGCAGCAGTACAGGCTTAACGAAGCCGTAGGCCGGCCATTTGATACCGCGCTGACGGCAGCTCGCATGATCTATAGCGGCGTCTTTGACAAATACCCTAAGCTGAAGGTTCTCTTTGTTCATATGGGCGGAGCCCTCGCCCCGGTGGTTTGCAGGCTCGATTGGAACTGGGATTTGAACTACAAGGGCATTACAAAACCGCCGATCCAGAAGGTGGATAAGAACCTGCGTAAGCCTTCGGAGTATTTCAGGTCGAATATTTATGTGGATACTATGGGACCAAGCGCGATCTGCCTCAAGGCCATGATCGAAATGTGCGGCGTTGACCGCGTATTGTTTGGAACCGATTTCGGGCCGGTTCCAATGATCCCAAAGGTGCACATCGATCTTGTAGACGACACGATCACCGACGCTGCGGATCGCAACAAGATTTTCTCAACCAATGCACTTGCCTTGTTTCGTTTACAACACGCTGCGACCCCACCCGTCGTTGGGCGAAAGGCCATCGCTGCTGCCGGCCAGTAACCGCTGGGTGCCGTCCAATCCGATTTCGGAGCCAATCACTGGTGGGACGGTGCTACGCGGCGTTGCTCGCAGCCGCAACTGGAACCCGCGATTCCGCGGCATCGTCTTCCCATTTCACCGACACGAGTTTCGATACGCCCGGCTCCTGCATCGTCACGCCGTACATCACCGAGCCCATCTCCATCGTTCGCCGGTTGTGCGTGACAACGATGAATTGGGTCTGCCCGCACATCTCGGCGAGCATGCGGTTGAAGCGGCCGACGTTCGCTTCGTCGAGCGGCGCATCGACTTCGTCGAGGATGCAAAACGGGCTGGGCCGGTAGCGGAACACTGCGATCAGCAGGGCCAGCGCGGTGAGCGCCTTCTCGCCGCCGGAAAGCAGCAGAATGTTCTGCAGCCGCTTGCCGGGCGGCTGCGCGGCGATATCGATTCCCGCTTCGCCGGAGCTGTCCGGCTCGCCCAGGCGCATTTCACCCGTTCCGCCGCCAAACAGCGACTGGAACGCGATGGCAAAGTGCGCGTTGATGAAATTGAAGGCTTCTTCGAATTTCTGCCGCGACACCTGGTCGAGCTCGGTGATGGTCATCTGCGTATTTTCGATGGACTGGATCAGGTCGTCGCGCTCGCGCCGCAGGAATTCCTCCCTCTGCTCGCATTCGCGATATTCATCCAGCGCCATCATGTTCACCGGGCCCATCGCCTCCGCGCGGGCCTTCATTTCGTTGTAGCTGGTCTCCGCGGCGATCAGGTTCTCGCCCACCAGAAGCTCGGACTCCTGCGCGATGAGTTCCTCGGGCTGCGCGTTGAGCTCCGCCACGCAGGTCTGCCGCAGGTAATCGCGGTCGGCGTCGTTGCGGGCGCGCTCGATCTGGCGCTGGCTGCGCTCGGCGCGCAGTTCATCGAGGGACTGGCGCTTGCCGCGCAAGTCCTCGTCGATCCGGCCCGTGCGCGAGCGCGCCTCTTCCCACTCCTGTTCGAGCCCGGCCTTTCGCGCTTCCAGGCGCTCTTTCTCGCTGCGCAGATCGTTCACCTGCAGGGCCAGCTGCTCGCAGGCACCCTCCAGGTTGATCTTCTCCTGCAGCAATGCGCCATGCTGCTGCCGCAGGGTTGTCTCCCGCTGTCCGCCCTGGGCGACTTCCTCCGACAGCCGCTGCTCGATGGCCGCCGCGCTCGCCAGCCGCTCGGACATCGTTGCCAGTTCCTCGCGCCGTGCGACCACTCGCTCCTGAAATACCTGGAAATCGTGCCGCAGCTTGTTGAGTCTTTCCGCAGCTTCGGACGCTTCGGTTTCCGCAGCCTCGCGTGAACGCTGCGCATCGCTATGCGCGGCCTGCGCCTGCTCGGCGCGCGCCCGCGCTGTTTCGGCTTCCCCGTGCAGCCGCGCGATCTCCCGGCGTTCCGCACCCAACTGCTCCTCGATGCGGCGGTACTCGCTGCGCACCTGGTCGCGCTGGTGCGTCGCTCCCACCAAGCCTTTCTCGGCCTCCACGTGCTCGGCCCGAGCAACAGCCAACTGCTGCTCCGCCGACGCTATCGCTTCTTCCAACCGCGTCAGTTCGGCTTGCTGCTCCTGCGCGATCTGTTCGAGCCGCGCGGCTTCGGTTTCGTGCTGGCGCAATTCGCGCTTCAGCGCGAGAGGGCCGGCCTCTCCCTGACGCCCGCCCGCGACCATGCGCCCGTGATAGCAGGTTCCATCCGGCGTGAGGTAGTAGCCCTGCGCGTTTTCGCGCGCCAGGCGTTCGGCAACCTCCGCACTTTCGACGATGTAAGCCGAGCGCAGCTTCGAAACAAACTGTTTTGTGGCCGGGCCAAGCGGTTCGCGGAATTCCACCAGCTGGTCAAGCCGTGCGAGAACTCCTTCGGGGTGCGAAGCGTCGGTGTCTGGATCTTGCGCCGCCAGATTCGATTGCTGGAGTGAATCCACAAAGAACGTCGCGCGCCCGCCCATTTCTTCTCGCAGCAGCGCCACGCCTGCCCGCGCGTGGTCGAACGATTCCACCACCACGTATTCGAGTTCGTCGCGAAGAAACTGTTCGATCGCCGCCTCGTACTTCTCCTGCACCTCCGCGTAATCGGCCAGCAATCCCACCGCGCGGAAATCGCCGGACGTCCCGGCGCCATTCGCGCCGCCATGGAAGTTGAAAAGCTTCTGGACGGCGTCGGCCGTATAGGCGCGCTCGCTCAAAATGTGGTCGATGGAAGCGCGCTTCGCCCGCGCGCCGGAAAGCTCTTCGCGGATCCTCTCGAGTTGTTTCCCGGTATCGTGCTGTGCGCGCCGCAGCTCGACGATGCCGGCCTGCGCGTCGCGCACGGTTGTTCCCAATTGCCGCGCGCGCTCCCTGGCCTGCTCGAACGATGCGTCCGCCGCCTGCACGCGCTCCGACAAGCCGGAGCATTGCGATTCCATTTCGCGAAGAGCTGCCGCGCGCTGTTCTTCGGCCGCTGCATATCGGGCTGCCGCCTCTTCCGCTTGCACCGACTCGGCCTGCTGCCGCGCCGCTTCCGCGATCAGGCGGCTCGCCAACTGTCGCAGCTCGGTGATGCGCCGGTCGAGCTGTTCCTGTTCGGCCGCGCTCGCCGAGGCGTTCTCGGTGGTTTCCCGCAGCCCCGCTTCGAGCGTTGCGGTTTGTTCGCGCAGCGTGGAGACGGACGCCACCTGGTGCGAGAGGCGCGCGTTCAATTCCGCCATGGCGCGTTCGGCCTGCTCGATTTCCATGCTCAGGTGCATGGCACGCGATTCCAGCTGCGCCGCCTGCTCGCGGTTGAAGGTGATGCGGTTTTCCGAGCGGTCGAGATCGAGCGCGGTCTGCCCCAGCAGGTTTTGCGTCTGCCGCAATTCGGCGTCGAGTTCGTAGGTACGGGCGTTCAGGCGTTCCTGCTCGGCTTCGAGCCCGTGCAGAGTGCTCGCTTCGCGCTCTTCCGCGGCATCCATGTCACGAAGCAGCGTTTGCAGGCGCGCGGCCTCGATATCGAGGTGCGCCGCTTTGCTCGACAGCATGATCCGCAGCAGCCCGCGCATCTGCTCCCGCAATTCCGCGTAGCGCCGCGCCTTGGAGGCCTGGCGCTTCAGCGACGCCAGCTGCTTTTCCACCTCCACGAAAATGTCGTTCACCCGCGAGAGATTGAGCTTCGCCGCGTCCAGCTTCGCTTCGGAAAGCCGCCGCTTCGTCTTGTACATCGTGACGCCGGCCGCTTCTTCGATGATGGCGCGGCGGTCCATGGGCTTCGAATTCAGAATCTGGCCGATGCGCCCCTGCTCGATGATCGCGTAGCTGTCGGGACCGAGGCCGATGCCCATGAAAATTTCCTGGATGTCGCGCAGGCGGGCTACGCGCCCGTTGATCAGATATTCACTCTGCCCGGAGCGGTACAGGCGCCGCGCCACGACAATTTCGCCCGGCCTCATGGTGACCGGCGCCTTGTGCCCGCGCTTCTTCGAAGCCTTATGGTGGCCGTTCCCGTTTTCAGCGGCTTCCGCTGCGGCGCTCTCGATACCCGAGTGAGCTTCCGTTGACGAGAATGCGTCCGGGAGCACCTGGATGCCCTCGTGTTCTGGCGCGGTTGCCGATTCCGGTGTCGCGTCCTGGCCCATGTCTCCGTCGATCACCTTCGCGACTGCTTCCGACAGCTCCGGGTCGACCAGCGTCAGCGTCACTTCCGCCATTCCCAGCGGGGGACGCTTCGCGGTGCCGTTGAAGATGCAGTCCGCCATGCGTTCGGCGCGCAGCATCTTGTGGCTCTGCTCGCCCAGCACCCAGGAAATCGCGTCCACCACGTTGGACTTGCCGCAGCCGTTCGGTCCCACGATGCAGGTGATGCCGCTGCCGCTGAACGTGATCGGCGTCTTGTCAAAAAAGGATTTAAAGCCCAGCAACTCAACTTTACGGAGTTTCAGCACTCAAGCCCTCGCAAGAGATCGCTTCCCCTGTCGCAGATGCGCAGAGGAAATCAAATCGTCTCTCCAGCCTCATCGGCAGAAGAAACTTCGGTGGAAGGTTACTGGGAAGGTCTTTCGAGACAAAAACGCTGGAGGGTCTATTGTCGATGGCCCTGCCGCCTGGCGCTACGATGGCGGTTACGGGAACTTACGCTAACACGCCTAGCGGGACGTGTAAAGCGCGCATTTGTAGCTTCTTCGAGCAAACGGAAATTTGGGCTGCTCTTTTGGCTTCCATTCGATTGGTAGGCCTTTGGGTCTATTTGACTTGCACGGGTTCGCGGCCTAGCATGGGCGCCACGGAGGGCGAGTGGCTGCGGATCAGGAGCCGGGAACCCAGCGTATTCTGCTGATTGCGGCTATGTTAGCCGCGATCTTCGCTCTTTCCGCGTGGGGACTTCGTCCACCCGCGCCCGAGGCCGCGAACGCCCCGCCGGATCAGTTTTCCGCTGGCCGCGCCGTAGAAACACTGGCCCACGTGTTGGGCAAAGGAACTCCCCACCCTGTCGGTAGTGACGCCAATAGCGCCGTACGCGACCGAATTTTGCAGGAATTCGTGAGGATAGGGTACGGTCCGAGGGTCGAAACTGGCTTCGTTTGTAATCCATCTGGAACCTGCGCGACGGTGAATAATATTGTTGCGCGGCTGGAAGGCGCTGATAAGACGGCGGTTTTGCTCGCGGCGCACTACGATTCCGTTCCTGCGGGACCTGGAGCGTCGGACGACGGCGTCGGAGTTGCAGCGGTGATCGAGATCGCTCGTGCGCTGAAGTCGCGGCCGGTTCCCCGCCATTCCGTAATTCTACTGATCGACGACGGGGAAGAGGCGGGGTTGCTCGGCGCGCGTGAATTCGTCCAATCCGATCCGTGGGCCAAGGATGTGCGGGCGGTCGTAAATCTCGACGCTCGTGGGACATCGGGGCCAAGCCTGATGTTCGAGACGGGCAGCGCGAACGCATGGGCTGCGGGGCTCTACGCCAGGAGCGTTCCGCATCCGGCCACTAGCTCAGTGTTCTATACCGTGTATAAGCAGCTCCCGAACGATACCGATTTCACGGTGTTCAAGGCGGCCGGCTACGAAGGGTTGAACTTCGCTTTCATCGACAATGTGGTGCAATACCACACGCCCGTCGACAGCCTGGCCAACGTCGATCCCGCCAGCGTGCAACATCAGGGCGATAACGCGCTGCATTCACTGCTCGCCCTGGCCAACGCCGATTTATCACACATAGCGCTAGAGGAGGCGGTCTACTTCGATGTGTTTGGGCACCGCACGGTTCGCTTGCCCGCGCGATGGATGCCGGCGCTCGGAATCGCGACGATTCTCCTGATAGGCTTCGAGATGGGTCTGCTGTTGCGCGCGCGGCGCCTCGATCTTCGGCAATTTCTGCGAGGGCTCTGCGCCTGGCTCTTGATTGTCGCAGGCACCGCAACTCTGGGGTTTCTCCTGCAGCACCTGATGCAACTTTCAGGCTCCCTTCCGGTGAACTGGATCGCCCATCCGGCTGCAATCCAATTTACGTTCTGGTTCCTGGCCATCAGCGTTGCGATTACGCTGGCCGTGCTTTTCGCGCCCGGCTGCGGATTCTGGGGGCTGTGGTCAGGCGTGTGGACTTGGTGGGCGCTGCTCTCCCTGGCGGCGGTTTGGACTGCACGAGGTACCAGCTACGTTTTGCTAATTCCGGCGGCGCTGGCGGCAGTATCGGCTCTGCCCGGCGCCCTGCTTCGGAGCGGAAAGTTCGAAGAAATTCTTACCGGATCGGCCGTGGTACTGCCGTTCGCGGCATCGGGAATCGTGGGCTTTCCGATTGCCCTATTGCTCTACGACGGCCTCGGCAACCGCGCTTTGCCCGGCATCGCTGCACTCATCGCGTTTCTTTTCACGCCGATGCTTCCGCTCTGCGTCGATTTTCTGAAAATAAAAAGCGTGCGAGGTGTGGCGATCTTCTGGACTCCTGTCGTCGTGGCGTTTGCCGCGGGATTTGCGGCTCTTCTGATGCCTCCCTATTCCGTGAAGGCGCCCGAACGCGTCAACATTGAGTTCTGGAAGGACGCCGATACCGGCAAGACTCAATGGATCATCGATCCCGCTTCGGGGCGCTTGCCCGATCCCCTGCTCGCGGCGGCATCGTTCCGGCACGCCGACAAAGGCCCGTTTCCCTGGGACGCAGGCCCGGCCTTCTTCGCTCCGGCGCCCGGCCTGGACAATCCTGCACCCACGCTTACGATTCTCGAGTCGACTGCCGTTGCTGATCGGAGAAATTACCGAGCGCTACTGCGATCCGAGCGAGGCGCGCCGGACGCCATGGTCCTGTTTCCGCCAGGTTCGAATGTCAGTGGGGCGCGCATCAACGACGTGGCGGTGGAGGGCGACTCCAGCCGGAGCCACCGCCTGTTCGGGGATTGGGAAATCTACCGCTGCCTCACGACCCCCGCGGGCGGCGTGGAAATTGCGTTCAGCCTTCCGGCGGGAAAGCCGCTGGAAGTCTATGCGCTCGACGCCACGTACGGACTGCCTCCTGCAGGCAAATTTCTGCTCGACGCTCGCCCCTTCACCGCAACCCCCTCACAGGACGGCGACGTGACAATCATAAGCCGCCGCGTCCAGTTCATTCCGTAAGGGGATGAGCGGATCTTCCCGGATGCCGCTTAGAACCTGTCGCGTGGGGCGATCTGCCGTCGACGAACGTCAATCTGAGCCTGCGCGCGCATGTCTTTGTCGCAGCGGAAGCTACGACCCACAAGGATGCAACCGCAACTCCGAAACGCATGTCGGGATATGGCCCTCCGATGGGCGTTCGGCGGGCGACTTCCATAATTGCGGCCAGGGCTGCAAATCCTCTATAATTTAAGTGTACGTCGCAAACCGGGCTAGAATGGGGCCGAGGATGTGCCGCCCGGTTCGTTGCAAGCGCTTCCGATGATCGACCTTACTGAGAAAATTAAGAAAAAGCTTAAGGACGAAATCGCCGCCCTTGAGCACGAATTGCACGACGAGCTCCCCAAGGAGATTAAAGTCGCGCGCGCGCACGGCGACCTTTCGGAGAATGCGGAGTACAAGTACGCCAAGGAGCGGCAGTCGTACGTGTCCGCCCGGCTGGGCCAGTTGCATCAGCGCATGGCTGATCTTTCCATGCTGAATTTGAACAACCTGCCCAAAGACCGCGCCGCCTACGGCTCGCGCATTGTCGTTATCGATGTTGCGAAAGACACCAAAATCGAGTACAAGCTTGTGACGGTAGAGGAGGCCGATTTCAATAAGGGCCTCATTTCCACGACTTCCCCGATAGGCCGCGCTTTGCTCGGCAAGAAAGTGGGCGACGAAGTGACGGTCACGACGCCCGCGGGCATCAAAGAATACGAGGTGGTTGAACTGGTCACAATTTACGATGAGGAATAGTGGATGGCGCTGACCTCATGTTGACGCGTTCCATCGGCCGGTACCTCTCCTGGCCCATCGATCGTCTCGCAGCCCTGCTGGCTCCTACAGGTATCCCTCCCAACGTCATCACCTGGTCGGCCCTCGTTGTAAATTTGTGGGCCGCCGTGTTGTTTGCCGCGGGCAGATTCGCGGCAGCGGGCGGAATGATGATTCTGGCGGGTCTATGCGACCTCCTCGATGGACCGGTGGCTCGGCGGCAGAACCGCGTTTCCCTCTTCGGGGGCTTCCTCGATTCGATTCTCGACCGGTACGCAGACCTGATCCTTTTCCTCGGGCTGCTCGTTTACTACGTCCAGGTGAACCGCTTCCCGTACGCCTTCCTTGCCGGCGCGGCGATGGCGGGTGCCGTGATGGTCAGCTATGCCAAGGCGCGGGCGGAATCGCTGGTACCTGGTCCTGGAGTTGGCTTCTGGGAGCGTCCCGAGCGGCTCGTGCTGATGATTCTCGGCGCGCTCACTAACCGCATGCCTCTGGCGCTGTGGATTCTCGCCATTGGCCCTAACATCACCGTGATCCACAATATCGTGCACACCTGGCAGCAAACCGAGCGAGGCCGCCGCGCATTGCACAGCCCTGACGACGCACTCGGGGCGCCGCGGTCTTCCTTTCAGTCGCAGGTGCCTCGCGCGACTCCCGATGCTCCCCACGTAATGACTCGCTCCGCGGGCCGCGGCGCCTAGCCCTTTTTCGCTTAGAACATCCGCTCTGGAATCTTTGGAAACTACACCCGGTTTCTTACTAGAATCATTGCTCCGGAAACGAATTGAAGGGGCCTGAACTTCATGCCGAAGCTCATTGCCGTTGTCGGTGCGCTGGTGATCTGTGCGGGAATTGACCTGCTCTGGCAATCGTACGCGCAGATTCAATACTGGTTTGAGGCTTATCTGGCGTTTTTCAAAGCGATTTGGCGCCGCCAGCTGACTTCTCGCTTTCTTGTTTCAGCAAAGAACTTCGCGAAGAATCAGGCCGCGGTGCAGGTGCTGCTGGGCCTCGGATTCGTGTTCGTTCTTGGCCCCCTCCTGCTGTTTGTAAGCCTCACGTTAATCCTGCAGACCCGCTAGAGAGTCTGTGTGGCAACTGGCTGAATCGTCCCTCAGCGGCTGAAGCCGCATCGATTTTCGGCCCTGACGGGAGACCGACGTTGCCGCAGATACTCTGAGCCCCGACTCCCTAAAACGTGTTTACTGGCGGCGAGCGGTCGCTAGGAATTGTGCGCGAGGAGAGATCCTTCCTCGCTGCGCTCGTCAGGATGACGGCAAACAACGGAGAAGGAAAGAAGAAGGAAAGAAGAAGGAAAGAAGAAGCAGGTCCCTCACCCATCCGCGCTTCGCGCGTATGGCCTCAGGATGACAGCGAAAAGCAAAAGCAAAATATTACTTGCAATATGCAAGTGACATGAATAAGCTGCCTGACGTTGTGGCTCACCCAGCTTCACAACGACGGTCCGATTGCCCAGTGAGTATCTCGCTGGAGGTGTTTGGAGACCGCTGGTCGCTGCTGATTGTTCGCGACCTGATGGTTCGCGGATTCCGGACCTTCAAGGAATTCGAGGAGTCGGGCGAGGGGATTTCAACGAACATTCTGGCGGACCGCCTGCAAAAGCTCGAAGCGAATGGGATCATTCTCGCGGAAACCGATGCCGAAGACGGGCGGCGGCTGAACTACCGTCTCACGGAGAAGGGAATCGACCTTGCGCCGGTGCTTCTGGAATTGCT